>JBIJCH010000085.1:0-7687 GCA_044344815.1 Flavobacteriales bacterium
CTTCCTCGGCTTTCTGAGCACCGGGTGGATCCTGGGCAGCAAGCTGTACCACCTGAGCACACACCAGCGCGCGCCCCTGGTGGCCGACCAGCCGCTCTTCCACATCGCCCTCACGGCGATGATCATCGGTGCACAGCTGTTCCTGGCCGGCTTCGTGGCCGAGCTGGTGAGCCGCAACAGCCCCGAGCGTAACCACTACCGCGTGGCCGACCGCATCGGGTTCGGCGCCTGAACCACGACGCGCCATGCGTGCCGGGCGCCTCCCCTCTGGTCCGCTGATCGGTGCGGCCGCCCTGCTGGCCCTTCTTCTGCACGCCTGGCTCGCCCGGTACGCGCATCCCATGGCCGACGACCTCACCTACGCGCTGCGCGACGTGTCGCAGGGCGTGTGGGACGCGCTGCGCTCCGAGCGCATGCAGTGGAACGGGCGCTATGCGAGCAACCTGCTGGTCGTGTACGGCCCGCTGCGCCTGGGCCTGGAGGCCATCGCGGTCTACCGGCTGGTGCCCGTGCTGCTATTGGCGCTGACCCTCTGCGCCACCTGGCTGCTGGTGCGCACCGTGGCGCCGGAGGGTACTCCCCGAACGCACACGGCATTCGGGGCCCTGCTGTGGACGGCGCTCTTCCTGCACGCCACGCCCGACATCGGTGAGGCCATCTATTGGTACACCGGAGCGGTGACCTACCAGCTGGCGGGGATCCTGCTGCTCTTCCACCTGGCGCTCCTGGCGGGTCTTTGGAACGGCCGACACCGCGGCTGGCGTGTGCCTGCGGCCCTGTTCACCGCGCTGGTGCTGCCGGGCTTCAACGAGGTGGTGATGCTGCTGCTGATCCTGCTGCAGACGGGCATCGTGGTGGCCCATGCGCGCCAGGCAGGCCGCATACCCGGCTGGGCCTGGCTCCTGCTCGGGGCCGCGCTGCTGGGGACGCTGCTCGTGGCCTCCGCCCCTGGCAATGCGGTGCGCGAAGCCCATTTCCCCCTGCGCCACCGCCTGGCTCCCTCCCTGGGCATGAGCTTGCTGCAGACCGCCCGCTTCCTGCTGGTATGGGCCTCCTCGCCAGTGGTCGCCGGCTGTGCGCTGCTTGCGCTCGCCCTCCGGGAACGCCTCGCTCCGCTGGCCACGCATCTGCAACGGCATCGCATCGCCTTGTCGACACTTCCACCGGTCATCATCATGGCCTGCGTGATCCCCGCCTATTGGAGCACCGGTGTGCTGGGGCAATACCGCACCCTCAACATGGCCTGCCTGCTCGTGGTGCCGATGCTCGTGCTGCTGCCCCTGGCCTGGAGCGACCTGCCCCTGCTCGGCACGGTCCTGCGCACACTACAGCGCGCCCCGTGGAAGGGCCTGGCGGTGGTGCTGGTGGTGGCCGGACTGTTCCTCGACCGGAACGGCGAGCGGGCGCGGGACGACCTGTTCGGCGGGCGGGCCGCCGCCGCGGACCACCAGTTATGGGCGCGCTACGCGCTACTGCGCACCTGCACCGCGCACGAGGGCATCGTGCTGCCACCCCTCACGGACCCGCCAAGAAGCATTGGTGTGCTCGACATCCGCACGGATCCCGGCTTCGCGCAGAACAGGGCCTACGCCGTCTATTTCGGCTGTGGCAGCGTGCGCGCAGGCCGATAGGTGTCCGGAGCGTTCGCGAAGAGCTCCTCCGCAAGCCGTGCATCGTGCCCGTACACGTCGTCCCGGAAGTTCACCCGGCCCTCGTCATCGACCCAGGCGGTGAAATAGCCGATCACCACCGGCACCGGCGGACCCACGGGAACAATGGTCTCCGCGGTGCCATCCGCCGTTCGCGCGATGCGATCCGGTGTCCAGGCGGTATCGTTGCGAAGCAGGTGACGGGCCAGGCGCAAGGGGTCGCTGAGGCGGATGCACCCGTGGCTGAACGCACGCTGCTCCTTCAGGAACCCGCCCTTGCTGGGTGTGTCGTGGAGGTAGATGCTGTACCTGTTCGGGAACAGGAACTTCACCCGGCCCAGGGCGTTGCCCGGCCCGGGACGCTGGCGGATGACGAAGGGAACGCTGCTCCGATAGCGGTTCCAGTCGATGCTGCGGGAAGGCACGACCACCCCTCCCCGCACCACCTCCATGTTCTTGCGGTCCAGGTAGCGGGAATCGCGCTTCACGGCGGGCAGCACCTCATCGCGGATGATGCTCTGCGGGATGTTCCAGTAGGGGGCGAACACGATCTGCGAGAGCGAATCGCTGAAGATCACCGTGCGGGTGGCCTCGCGGCCCACCACCACATCCATGCTCCAGGCCACGCGCCCCTGCTCGTACACGTGCAGGCGGAACGCCGGTATGTTGACCAACAGAAGGTCGTCGAAGGGTTCATCGGGCATCCAACGGAGCCGCTCCATGTTGAGGAGGATCTGGCGCACGCGGTCGGCCGGTGGCACGTTGAGCACATCCACCAGCATCCGGTCCACGACGTTCACCACCTTCAGCCCGTGGCGCTCCCTGAAACGCCGCACCCCCCCGGCCAGGGTGCTGTCGAACCGGCCGGAGCCCGAGCTGTCCGCCAGGTCGCCCCACTTGTGCAGCAGGTTGCGCACCTCGCCCAGCACGGCCGCGGAGTCACCGGGGAGATATCGTTCCCGGTCCATGTGCACGGGCGCCCAGGTGCTGTCCAGTTCCAAGGCCCGGTAGCGACGGAGCCATGGCTTGAGGGCCTGGTACATGGGCAGCACCGGTTCCATGGCCGCGAGGTCGCGTGAACCGGCGACCAGCGAGTCCAGCAACCGGGCATAGTCCTTCTTCGCCCGCGGGATGTACCAGTCCAGGGCCCTCAGGTCGCGCGCGGCCCCGCCGTAGCGCTTGTCCGCGAAATGGAAGAACTCCGCGGTGAGCAGCACCTCCACGTACGCACGGTCCACCGACCGGTCCATGGTGTCTCGCAAGGCCTCCACCAGGTCGTGCAGTTCGGCGTGCGCCGCCTGCCAGGGACCCTGCTCACTCCCCGGGGTTCCCGACAGGTCGAGGAAGCTCAGCGCCGCGCTGGACAGGCTGTCCCCTTGGAACCAGGCGTACTGCATGCCACGCCGCCGGTAGAAGTCGAGGACCAGCGGGTCATAGGCGTCGTGCACCGTATCCGCAGCGAGGAGCGCCAGCAGGGACAGGGAGTCGAGCCGTTCGTGGGAGTAGACCTCCGTTGTGGCGAAGGCATCGGCGATCCGGACCGGATCGGGAGCCTGGGTCCCGCCCTGTTGCGCACCGTTCGGCCGGCACGCGGAGACGGCGATCACGATCGCCAGGACGAGCAGGGGGCGGGGCTCAATCCGCATGCACGTACAGCAGGCCATCGTTGGCGAGCCACTGCACCAGCTGGGGCATCATTCCACGGGGCACCGCGGGGCAGCCGAAGCTCCGTCCCAGCCGGCCATGCTCGCGGATGAAGTCGGCGCTCACGTAATCGGCGCCGTGGATGATGATCTCACGTTCCAGCGCCTTGTCGTTCACGCCGGGGTCGAGGCCATGCAACAGCAGGGCCTGGCCATGCTTCGGGCTCACGATCTCCGTGCCCACCCGGTACAGGCCTTTGCTGGTCTGCAGGGACCCCTCCCGGTTGCTCACCGCCGTGCACCGCAGCTCGCCGGAGTTGCGACCGTGCGCCACCCACGTGGAGGACAGCAGCCGGCGGCTCTCGAGGTCCACGATGTAAAGGCGCTGCTCGTTGCTGGGCCGCGTCATGTCCGCGATGGCGATCACGCGGGCCTTCATCCCGCGCTGCTGCGCACTGGCGATGGCCTGGTCGAACACGTGGCGCGGCAACAGCCCTTCCAACCCACAGGCCGCATACAGGCCGCCGCCACCGTCCTCCGTGCGGGGGCCATCGGAACCCGGGCTGATCAGGGGAAGAATGGCCGCGACCAGGAAAGCGAACAGGATCCTCATGGGTGGCGCGAAAGTACCGGTCACCTCTCAACGCGGAAAGGAGCCCTTACGTTGTGACCCGGTCATGACGGAGCGCCTCGCAGAAGCCCACCAGTCCATCCGCGAAACGTTCCCACGACAGCGCGGCGCGCCGGTCCTGCAGGGCTTTGCGGAACCGCACAAGGCGGTCCTCCTCGAACAGCCGTCCGATCGCTTCGCGCACCGCCCTGGCCTCGGGCGACGGTATCACCAGGCCGGTGACCTCATGCGCGATGGCCTCCTTCAGTCCGCCCACGTCCGTGGCGAGCACGGGCAGGGCGAAATGCTGCGCGATCGCCGTGATGCCGCTCTGCGTGCCACTGCGGTAGGGAAGTACCACGGCGTCGGCCGCCCCGAAGAACAAGGGCACCTCGGCATCGGGGATGTAGCGGGCATGAAGGTGCACCCGGCCCGGCCGGGGCAGGCGCGCGATCCGCTCCTGGTAGGGGGCCATGTCACCGTACGGCTCGCCGGCGATCACCAGGTGGTGGCGCTCATCCAGGCCGGCGAAGGCGTCCAGCAGGATGTCGAGGCCCTTGTAATCGCGGATCAGGCCGAAGAAGAGCAGCACACGCGCATCCGCAGGCAGGCCCAGGCGCTCACGCGCGGTGGCCTGTTCCACGGGCGCCCCGAAATGGTCGTACAGCGGATGCGGCAGCACGGCGATGCGTGCATCGGGACGCATGCCCCGGATGTCGGCCGCAACGGCCTCGGTCAGCGCCACGAAGCCATCGCACCGACCCAGGAACCAGCGCGTGAAGGCCTTGTCGCAGGAACGGGGTTCGTGGGGTATGGCATTGTCCACGATGGCCACCACGGGCACGCCGTGGCGGTGGAGGGTCCCGGCGACCGAGCCCAGTGCCGGGGCGAAGAAGGGCATCCAATACCGCAGCACCGCCACATCCGGACGGGAGGCGGCCATGGCCTTCGCGGTGCGCCCCCAGGTCCAGGGGCCGATGCTGTCGAGCACGCGCCTTGCGTTCACCGGATCGGCCTGGGCGGCATCGTATTGCGAGGATCCCGGGAAGAGCAGGTCGGGGTACTGGCGCGTGAAGGTGAAGGCTTCCACGGCATGCGCCTTCCGCAGCTCGGTCACCAGCCGGGCGCTGAACTGGCTGATGCCACCGCGATAGGGCGGAAAGGCGGAAAGGAAGGCGGCGCGCATGGGATGGCCGACGAAGATGAGCATCCCCGGCGATCGGCCGTGCGCTGTTGATGGCCGCCCTCCAGTGGACAGGGTCCGCCCCCACCCCCCAAGTATCTTTGCACCCATGTCGGTCCGCGCCCACATCCTTGCCGCCACGGCCTTCCTGGCGCTCACCCTGCACGCCCAGCCACCAGCCCCCAACGTCACCGATGCCAAGGGGCTGAAGCAGGGCCGCTGGTCGCGCACATGGGCCGAGAGCACCCAGTTGCGGTACGAAGGGCAGTTCAAGGACGACCGGCCCATGGGCCGCTTCACGTACTACAGCCCCAAGGGCACGGTGGAGAGCATCGTGGACCACTACACCGATGGCAAGGCGAGCCACGCCCGCCACTTCCACCCGAACGGCAAGCTGATGGCCGAAGGGCGCTATGCCGGGCAGGAGAAGGACAGCGTGTGGACCTACTTCGACACCGAGGGCCGCAAGCGGAGCTTGGAGCATTGGAGCGCTGGAAAGAAGGATGGCGAGCAGGTCACCTATTACGCCGATGGGAAGGTGGCTGAGAAGAGCACCTGGGCGAAAGGCGTTCAGCAGGGCCCCTTCGAGCAGTACTTCGACAACGGCCAGGTGAAGCACCGCGCCACTTATGCGAAGGGCGAGGCGGAAGGGACGGTCGCCTACTTCTACCCGGGCGGGAAGAAGGAGATCGAGGGTCGCATGGTGAACGGGGACCGCGATGGCACCTGGTACTACTACAACGAGGACGGCACCGTGCAGATCCAGGTGCTGTACAAGCAGGGCGTTTACGTGAAGGACCGCAAGGAGAACGGCACCTTCAAGGAGTACTACGACGATGAACAGCTGAAGAGCGAGGTGACCTACAAGGCCGGCCGGAAGGAAGGGCGGTTCACCGAGTGGAACAACGACGGCACCTGGGGCACGCGCCCCGTGCAGGTGGGTCCCCAGGGCGCCGAGCGCGGGGACATGGAGCGCGTGCTCGAGGGGCAGACCAAGCGCCGCGAAGGGACCTACCGGAACGACCTGCTGGACGGCGAGGTGAAGGAGTACGATGAGCACGGGAAACTGCTCCGCACCGTGGTGTACGCGGCCGGAAAGGCCCAATAGGAAACAGGACCCCATGGCGGTGCCCATGACCGCCCGGTACAGCAACGAGCGATGAGCAAGCACGGAAGGGTGTTGGTGGCCATGAGCGGCGGGGTGGACAGCTCCGTCACCGCGCTCATGCTGCACGACGAGGGCTACGAGGTGATCGGCGTGACCATGAAGACCTGGGACTACGCCGATGCCAGCGGGGGCAAGCGCGTGACGGGCTGCTGTGACCTGGACAGCATCGCGGATGCGCGCAACATGGCCGTGAGCCGCGGTTTCCCGCACATCATCCTCGACATCCGCGAGGAGTTCGGCGGCGCGATCATCGGCAACTTCGTGGACGAGTACATGGCCGGCCGCACGCCCAACCCCTGCGTGCTCTGCAACACCTTCATCAAGTGGGAGGCGCTGCTGAAGCGGGCCGACATGCTCGACTGCGAGCTCATCGCCACAGGGCATTACGCCAACGTGCGGGAGGAGGGCGGACGCCACGTGGTGAGCCGCGGGCTCGACGAGGGCAAGGACCAGAGCTACGTGCTGTGGGGCTTGAAGCAGGAGAACCTGCGCCGCACGCGGTTCCCCATCGGCCGGTTCCGCAAGAGCGAGATCCGCGAGATGGCCCTGAAGAGCGGCTTCCCCGAGCTGGCGAGCAAGAGCGAGAGCTACGAGATCTGCTTCATCCCCGACAACGACTACCGCGGCTTCCTGAAGCGCAGGGACCCCGCCGCCTTCGAGCGGCTGGCCCACGGCAAGTTGATGACCACGGACGGCACGGTGCTGGGCGAGCACGATGGCTACCCCTTCTTCACCATCGGCCAACGCAAGGGCCTGGGGGTCGCCACCGGTGAACCGATGTACGTGACCGACATCCGGCCCGAGACCAACACCGTGGTGCTGGGCTCGAAGGACGACCTGCGGAAGCAGCGCATGTGGGTGCGCCGCCCGAACTTCGTGAAGGTGCCCGCGTTGAAGGGGGAGATGGAGGCCGTGGTGAAGGTGCGGTACAAGGACAAGGGCACCCCGGCCACCCTCACGATGGACGGCGACCGGGTGCTCGTGGAGTTCCACGCCCCGGTCACAGGCATCGCCCCGGGGCAATCGGCCGTCTTCTACGACGGGGAGGATGTGATCGGAGGAGGTTTCATCGACCGCGAACACAGCACACCATGAAACGCATCCATCGCCACCTGCCCGCAGCCGCCGCGATCGCGGTGCTGTTCGCGGGTTGTTCCAAGGACGAGGCGGTGCCCGTCGACCTGGGCACGGGCTATTTCCCAACCCGCGTGGGCCAATGGGTGGAGTACGCGGTGGACAGCAGCTGGATCGACGAGGACAACAACCTGCAGGGCAGCATAGCATACCCCCTGCGCGAGCTCATCGAGAGCGACTTCAGCGACCCCGAGGGACGCCCCGCCCAGCGCCTGCTGCGGCTGGTGAAGGACAGCATCGGCAACTGGGGGCCGCAGGACGTCTGGTGGCAGGTGCGGAACAGCCTCCGGGCCGAACGCG
>JBIJCH010000022.1:0-12376 GCA_044344815.1 Flavobacteriales bacterium
ACCAATGCCTACAACACGGCCACGCCCCTGGAGCTCACCTACGAGGAGGTCGATGTTCCCTGGAGCGCCAACGGCCTCAGCTTCGACAGCACCTGCCTGGTGCGCACCACTTACGCGAACAACCTGGTGGACACCGTGCGTTATTTCGAGCGGTACGCCAAGAACGTGGGGCTGGTGTACCGCCAGCTGGACGTGAGCAACACACAGTACTACGACATCGGTGGTGGCACCTATGTGCCCCGCACCCGGGGAAACTACCTGCGGATGACCGTGACCGCCTTCGGCGACTGAGGACGACCATGCGCGCACTGCTGCTCCCCGCCCTGCTCGGCTGCCTCCACGCGGCGGCCCAGACCGCGCCTGCCACTTACTGGGTGCAGTTCACCGACAAGGCCGCCACGCCTTTCAGCCTCGACGCGCCCGAGGACTTCCTGGGGCCGCGTGCCATCGCCCGGCGCCAGGCCCAAGGCATCGCCATCGACTCGCTCGACCTGCCGGTGGACCCGGCTTACATCAACGCCCTGCTCGCCGCAGGCGACATCCAGCTGCACAACGTGAGCCGCTGGTTCAACGCGGTCACCATCCGCAGCACCGACACGCTCGCGCTCGACACGCTCCACCTGCTGCCCTTCGTACGCCGGGTGCGCCAGCTCGCCGATGGGCGACCACGCGCTCCAAGGGACACCAAGTTCCCCACCACCACCAAGGGCGACGTGGAGATCGGGGGCACCTACACCTCGGTCTATGGTGCCTCCCTGCGCCAGGTGAGCATGATGAACGCCCACCTGCTGCACACCCATGGCAACGCACGCGGTGAGGGCATGCTCATGGGCATCCTGGATTCCGGCTTCGACCAGGTGGACTCCCTGGCCGCGTTCGGCCGCCTGCGCGAGCGGGGCGGCGTGTTGCATACCGCCGACCTGGTGGACCACGACGGCGATGTGTACGACGACCACTGGCACGGCCGTTCGGTGCTGTCCGTGATCGCCGGCCAGCTGCCCGGCAAGCTCATGGGCATCGCGCCCAACGTGGACGTCGTGCTGCTGCGTACCGAGGATGCCGGGAGCGAATACCTCGTGGAGGAGGACAACTGGGTGAGCGGGGCCGAGCTGGCGGACAGCATGGGCTGCGACGTGCTCAACACCTCCCTGGGCTACACCACCTTCGATGACAGCACCCAGGACCACAGCTGGGCCGACCTGGACGGACAGACCACGCGCATCAGCATCGCGGCCGGCATCGCCGCGCGGAAGGGCATGATCCCCGTGAACAGTGCGGGCAACTCGGGCGGCAGCGACTGGCGGTACATCAGTGCTCCTGCCGATGCCATCGGCATTCTGGCGGTGGGCGCGGTGAACGATGACCGCATCGTGGCCGGCTTCAGCTCGCGCGGCCCCAGCATCGACGGGCGTGTGAAGCCCGACGTGAGCGCCGTGGGCTGGGGTTCCATCGGGCTCGGCTGGGACGGTACGGACATCGCGCGCATCAACGGCACGTCGTTCAGCTCACCGCTGGTGGCCGGTGGCGTGGCCTGCCTGTGGCAGCTGCACCGCGACCGCACGGCGCAGGAGGTGATGGACGCCGTGCGCCGCAGCGCCTCGCACCACGACAGCCCCAATGACTCCATCGGCTTCGGCATCCCCGACCTTTGGCGCGCCCACCTGCTGCTGGAGGGCACCGACCTCACCGGGCTCAACGCCCCGCAGGTGCTGAGCGTACAGCCTGTACCCTTCACCGACCACTTCGAGCTTTCGCTGTACACCGGTCCATCGGAGCGCCTGTACCTCGACCTGTGGGACATCACGGGACGCCAGGTGTGGAGCGCCGAACGCGGTGTCGACAGCGACACCTACCTGCGGTTCCTGGTCACCGATGGCGTGATCCAGGGACTTGCCCCCGGCCAGTACGTGCTGCGGGCCTCCCTCGGCAGCAATGCCCTCACCACACCGGTGATGAAGCTGGCGCCGTGAGCCGGGAACGCCCCGTCATCGCCGCCGACCTGCTCCTGCGCGCCTATCGCAAGGGCATGTTCCCCATGAGCCACGGCGACGAGGGCATATACCTCCACGACCCCGACCCGCGCGCGATCTTCCCTCTGGACATCACGAAGCCGAACGCACGTGCCCGGCGGGCCTTCCGCGCCGTCGGCTTCCGCATCACCCACGACCAGGCCTTCGAGACCGTGATGCGGGCCTGTGCGGACCGGCCGGATACCTGGATGACCGAGGAGCTGTTGCAGGCCTACGTGGACCTCCACCGCCTCCGGCATGCGCACAGCGTGGAGGTGTGGCAGGACGAAGTGCTGGTGGGCGGCCTCTACGGCGTTTCCATCGGCGGCGCCTTCTTCGCCGAGAGCATGTTCAGCCGGGTGAGCAACGCCAGCAAGGCCGCCTTCTTCCACCTGGTGGCCCACCTGTGCAGCAAGGGCTTCGGCCTGCTCGACAGCCAGTATATCAACGACCATACGGCCTCGCTGGGCGCCATCGAGGTGCCGCGCAACTGGTTCCGCACGATGCTTGCACAGTCCATGGCCCTGGATACCGACTTTTGAGCCCCATGCGCGCCCTGCTCCTCCCCCTGCTCCTGCTCCCCGCCCTCGCTCGTGCCCAGTCCACGCTGAACGTGGAAGTGATCCTCAACAAGCCCGATGCCGGGGGCCATTTGATGATGCTGCTGTGCCCCACGAAGGAGGCCTACGACGATCAAACAGGCTGCATCGAGAAAAGGGTGAAGGCCGATATCCGCACCGTACGCGTGACCTTCCCCGACCTGAAGCCCGGCACCTATGCGGTGAAAGTGTTCCACGACATCAACAGCAACGGCAAGCTGGACACGAGCTGGATCGGCTGGCCGCAGGAGCCCTATGGCTTCAGCAACGATGCCCCGGTGAACATGGGACCGCCCTCGTTCAAGCTGGCCGCGATCACCGTGAAGGAAGGTGCCCAGACCTCCCGCATCAACCTGCGCTGATCAGCGCGCGTTGCGCACGATCACGGGTTCCACGGCCTGTCGTTCGCCGAGGTAGCGCTGGTAGGTGTCAGAGTACTGCACGCGGTGGGCGATAACGTCCCGGCCCACGCCCAGCAAAGCCATCACCGCATCGGCGGCCTCGCGCAGGCCGTTATTGCCACCGCTGTTCGCCGTTACGATGTCCACCTCGCCGCGCGCGATCGCCTGCTCCACGAGCCAGGCCGTCACCGGGCTGCCGATCATCACCCGCAGGCCGCAGCGCGAAGCCACGGGCAGGTCGAGCACATCGTCGAAGAAGAAGGCCACCTCATCGGCCTGCAGCCCGTGCTTCGCGAGGAAGGCATCGAAGGCCTCGGGCTTGTTGGTGAAGCCCACGTACACGCCGTGCAACCGCTCGCGCTGGGCGAAGCGCTCCGCATACGGGTTGTGCTGTCCTGTGATCACCGCGGCCTTCGGCAGATGCCCGTTCCGCAGCCAAAGGGCGAATCGCAGCAGGTTCACGCCCATGCTGCCCACTTCGCTGAAGGGGCTACCTCCCTCCGCATCCTTGAAGCCATCGTTGAACACGCCGTCCCAGTCGAAGAGCACGGCCTTGGTGCGGGCCAGGCGGCGCAACAGTTCGGGCTCCGGGGCGGTGGTGCGGAGGCCGTGGGTGGTGAAGGGTAGAAGGAGGCTCACAGGTACCTGTTGCGTGTTGGCGTGATCCGTGTTGCGGGTTGGATGGACGACCCGCAACACGTAACGCGTAACCTTTCAACACGCAACGCGCGCAGGCCTGTGCGCAGCCTACCCCGCGATCGCCTTCATCAGGTCCTGGATGTCGAGCATGCCGAGCTGCTTGCCGTTCTCGCTCACGCTCAAGGTGTCCACCTTGTGCTCCTTGAAGGCCTTCTGGGCCTCGTCGAGCAGGGCTTCCGGACTGATGGTGAAGGGCGCGTTGAACTTCAGGGTGCTCAGCTTCTTCGCGAGGAACTTGTTGCCTTCCTTCTCGATGCCGCGGCGCAGACCACCGTCGGTGAAGACGCCAATGTTCTTGCCCTTGCCGTCCACCACCATCACCGCGCCGAAGCCGTGCTTGGTCATCTCCACGAGGGCCTCGCTCACGGTGGCGCTGTCCTTCACGATGGGGTTGCTGCGCGAGAGCACGTCCTTCACCTTCATGGTGATCAGGCGCGTGTCCACGTAGAACTGCTTGGTGCCGATGGCCGTGAAATGGTTGTCGGTGAGCTGCTTCATCAGCTTCCAGGGCACGGTGATCGTGTGCACCCCGAGCTCCACGGCATTGCGCACGTGCTCCACGGTGCGCACGCTGCTGAACATGATCTTGGTGTCGTAGCCGTAGTAGTTCACGGCGCGCACGCACTGCTCCACGAGGGCAAGAGCGTCATGGCCCTGGTCCTGCAGGCGGCCGACCAGCGGGCACACATAGGTGGCACCGGCCTGCATGGCCATGTAGGCCTGCTGGATGGTGTACACCAGGTGCACGTTCACCATGATGCCCTCGTTGCGCAGCATCTTGCAGGCGCGAAGACCCTCCAGGCTCACGGGGATCTTGAAGACGGTGGTCTCCTTCTTCAGGCCCATCTTCAGCTGGCGCTTGGCCTCCTTCACCACCTCCTCGGCGGTCTCGCCCAGGGCCTCCACCTGCAGGATGGGGACCTTCCTGGCGAGGTCGAGGATCATCTTGTCGATGTTGGTGACCCCGCCGCGGTGCATGAAGGTGGGCGTGGTGGTGAGGCCGGTGAGGAAGCCGAGCTTGAAGGCTTCGTCGATCTCCTTGATGTCGGCGCTGTCGAGGTAGAGTTCCATGGAATGCGGGTGAGAGTGGTGAAGATGGTGCGAATGGTGAAGGAGGTCACGCCGTGACCTGAGCGCGGTGCTTCACCTCCACGGCGTGAAGATCAAGCAGGGGCTTGATGAATTCCTCCAGGTCGTACACGCAGAGCTGGCTGGCGGCATCGCAGAGGGCGGTGCTGGGGTCGGGGTGCGTTTCGATGAACACACCGTCCACACCAGCTGCCACACCGGCCCGGGCGATGGTGGGCATCACGTCGCGGTTGCCGCCGCGCGGATCGGCGCTTGGGATGCCGTACTTGCGGATGCTGTGCGTGATGTCGAACACCACCGGGTAACCGGTCTTCCGCATGTGGTGGAACGCGCGGGGATCCACGATGAGGTCGTTGTAGCCGAAGGTGTAACCGCGCTCGGTGAGGATGATCTTGTCATTGCCCACGCTCACGCATTTCTCGGCCGGCTTGACCATGTTGTCCGGCGCCAGGAACTGCGCGTGCTTCAGGTTGATCACGGCGCCGGTCCTCGCAGCCTCGGTCACCAGGGTGGTCTGCATCACCAGGTAGGCCGGGATCTGCAGCACATCCACCACTTCGGCGGCGGGCCTGGCCTGGCTGGGGTAGTGGATGTCCGTGAGGATGGGAAAGCCGAAGTCCTTCTTGATGCGGGCGAGCACCTTCAGGCCTTCGTCCAGGCCGGGGCCCTGGTAGAAGTCCACGCTGCTGCGGTTGTCCTTGGTGAAGCTGCTCTTGTAGATCACGGGCAGCTTCAGGCGCTCGCTCACCTCCTTGAGCTTCTCGGCGGTGCGCAGCATCACGTCCTCGGTCTCGATCACGCAGGGACCGGAGATGAGGAAGAGCTGGTCGGAGCCACAGGCGATGCTGCCGACGTTGACGATCTTGGTCATGGTTCTCCTCCGCTCGTTTCAGCGAACGACGGCGCGAAGTTACCCTTTCGACACGGTCACGTTCAGCACCCGTTTTCCGTTCAGGAAACCCTCCAGGACATCCCCCTCGGCGATGGGCCCCACCCCGGCGGGCGTGCCGGTGAAGAGCAGGTCGCCGGGCTCCAGGGTGATGTACTTCGACACGTGGGCGATCTGCTGTGCCACGGTGAAGAGCATGTCGGCCGTGGAGCCGTGCTGCACGGTGACACCGTTCTTCTTCAGCTCGATGCTGAACCGCTGCAGGTCGGTGCTGGCGGTCATGGGCAGCTCCACCTCCCCCAGCACGGCACTGCCATCGAAGGCCTTGGCCTTCTCCCAGGGCAGCCCCTTGGCCTTGAGCTCGCTCTGCAGGGTGCGCGCGGTAAGGTCGAGGCCCAGGGTGAAGGAGGCCACCAGGCCCAGGGCCATGCTCTCGGGCACGTCCTTCGCGTAGCTGTCCACCATCACCACCAGCTCCACCTCGTGGTGGATCCCGCCCAGCAGCGGCTTCAGCTTGATGGGCTGGCCGGGGTACAGGCACGCTGTGGTGGGCTTGAGGAAGAACACGGGCTCGGAGGGCACCGCGTTGCCGAGCTCGGCGGCGTGCTCCCGGTAGTTGCGTCCGATGCAGATGATCTTCATGGCGGGTGGATCAGGCCTCCAGGTCGGCGAGCGTGGTGCGCATGATGGCCAGTGTGCTGGCGGGCAGCTCGGCCTTGGTCATGAGCCATTGCATGTAGCCGGGGTCATTGCGGCCGATGTTCTCGAGGGTCCAGCCGCGGTACTTGCCGAAGCCGAGGCACACGCGCCCCTCGTCGTCGAACATCAGCTTGCCGCCGGCGTCGGGGGTGCGGTCGCGGTCGCCGCTGATGTCGCCCAGCCCTTCCACGCCGGCCGGCAGGTCGCCATAGCGGTCCATCTGGGCGAGCAGCACATCGGCCGTGGCCTGCACATCGGCCAGGGCGTTGTGGGCGCCCTCGTGTTCCCTACCGCAGTAGAACCGGAGCGCGGCGCTCAGGTCGCGGGGCTCCATCCGGTGGTAGATGCGCTGCACATCCACGATGCGCACCTTGGTGTGGTCCCAATGGTGCCCCACCCGCAGCAGCTCCTCCGCGAGCATGGGCACGTCGAAGCGCAGCACATTGAAGCCGGCCAGGTCGCAGCCTGCGAGCTCCCCCAGCACCTCCGCCGCCACGTCCTCCAGCCGCGGGGCCATGGCCACGTCCAGGTCGGTGATGCCGTGGATATCGGAGGCCTCCCGGGGGATGGGGATGCCAGGGTTCACAAGGGTCTGGTAGGCATGTCGGCCGCCATCGGGCATGAGCCTGACGACGGCGATCTGCACGATGCGGTCCCGTCCCACTTTGATGCCCGTGGTCTCCAGGTCGAAGAAAGCCAGGGGCCGTTCAAGCTGCAATCGCATGGGCTGAAGGTAGAATGAAAGGACCCCGGCCAAGCCTGACCGGGGTCCCGCGAATTTCCAACGATCGTGGACGGTGCTCAGTGCACCTTGAGCTTCACGTACTGGAACTTGCCGTACTTCTCGGTGTTCTTGTAGTCCCCGTCGTACTTGGGACCGAGCACCTTGCTGTTCACGGCCTCGAGCAGAAGCTTGGTGTTGTCCTTGCCACGGGCGGCCACGGCCTCCAGCAGGCGGCGGCGGGCGTCCTCCGTGCGCTTCTGGCTGAGGTTCTCGTTGGTGCCGAAGGTCCTGGTGGGCACCTTGGACGCGCTCGCATCGATCACCACGCGGGCGTTGCCGTTCCTGTCGATCAGCTCCACCACTTTGTCGATGAAGGCCTTCCACTCCGCATCGTTCTGGTCGATGTCCTTCATGTTGTACGAGTAGTACTTGGCGAACTCGGCATCGTAGGTCGCATCAGGGGCCTTGTGCTTGGCCGCCTTTTCCTTCAGCTGGGCATCGGTGAGGGCACCGGCCACGGCACCACCGGGGGCGCCCTTGACCGGTTCACCCTTCTCCTTGCTGCCCGGCGGCGCGCCCTTCGGCAGGTCCACGATGCTCGCCGGACCGGCCAGCGACACCGGGTTGAGGTAGATCTCCTTGTTGATCTCCTGGTAGGTGCTCTCGCACTCCACGAAGATGTCCTCCGTGTGCACGGTCTTGTCGTTGACGCGGTAATCGAGGTTGTACTCCTTGCACGCGGGAAGGATGGCCACGTACACGCCGTCGCGCTGACGGGGCTTGTATGCCTTCACCTCGCCGGTGGTCTTGTCGGTCACGTACAGGATGGTGCTGGGGGGCAGCGTTTCGCCGGGGGGCGGGATGATGAAGCCCTTGAGCACGGTGAGGCCATCGGCCTCCATATCCTCGGGGAGGTCCACGAAGTAGATGTCCTTCTCCCCGTAGCCGCCGATCTGGTCGGAGCTGAAGTAGCCGCGACGGCCATCAGCGGTGGTCACGAAGAAGGCGTCGTCGTCAACCGTATTGATGGGTACGCCCAGGTTCTCAGGCTTGCTCCAGTTGCCCGCCTCATCCAGCTCGGTCATGAAGATGTCGAAGCCGCCCATGCTGTTATGGCCCGTGGAGGCGAAGTACATGTTGCGGCCGTTCGGGTGGATGAACACGCCATCCTCGTCGTACGGCGTGTTGAGCACCGGACCCAGGTTCTGGGCCTTGCTCCATTCACCGTTGGGCAGCTTCACCACGCGGTAGATGTCACGGCCACCCTGCCCGCCCTTTCGGTCGCTGATGAAGTAGAGGGTGGAGCCATCGGCGGTGAGCGCGCAGTGAGGTTCCCATCCCTTGGTGTTCACATCACTGCCCAGCAGAACGGGGTCGCTCCACAATTCACCGACCAGCTTGCTTTCGTACAGATTGCCATCGCCATCGTCCGAGCGGTAGATGAACAAGGTCTGGCCGTCCGCGGAGACGTTGACCGTCGCCTCATGCCCCTGGCCACTGATGTTCAGGACCTCAGGGGCCTGCCACATACCATTCCGGTCCTTGTAGCTCACGAAGATGTCCTCGAAGGCCATGCCGGCAACAGGGTCGATCACACCGTTGTTGCTGCTGTCGGGACGGACACGGCGGCTGGTGAAGAACATGGCGTTGCCGTCCACGCTGATCACCGGGCTGAAATCGGGCAGTTCGCTGTTGATGACGCGACCCACGTTGCTCACCTGGTAGGGCTTGCGCGCAGCGCCGAGGGCCCGCGCATTGGCGGTCTGCTCCTTCCCGCGCTTGGCCAGGGGCGCCAGGTCGTGCTTGCCCTCGGTCTCCACGATGAACTTGTCGTAGTACTGATCGGCCTTGTCGAAATCGCTGTTCAGGTGGTAGGCCCTGCCGAGCCAG
Source organism: Flavobacteriales bacterium (assembly GCA_044344815.1). Taxonomy (GTDB): domain Bacteria; phylum Bacteroidota; class Bacteroidia; order Flavobacteriales_F; family PHOS-HE28; genus PHOS-HE28. Next base: position 9,000 of record JBIJCH010000022.1, read on the forward strand.
TAGTCCACTTCCACCGGTGCGTTCTTCTCCGCCGGATCGAAGGGATCGTAACCGGCCGCATTGAACCCGCCGTACTTGTTGGAACGCAGGTCGCTGGCCTTCTGCAGGTAGGGCAGCGCCTTGTTCTTCTGGTTGTATGAGCTCATGTAGGAGGAGCCCAGCTTCCAGTTGAGGTTGGCGTTCTCGGGCTGGGCCGTTATCAGCCCTGTCCATATCTCGGCGGCCTGGTTGAACAGCTTCTCCTCCATCAACTTGCTGGCCTCCTCGAACTTCCATTGGAAGGAGGTGCTCTCGCCCTGGGCGAGGGCAGGCTGGGAGCTGAAGACGAACCCTAGAGCGAGGATCGTCGCGTAGCCGTGTTTCATGGGCATGAAGGTTCCGCGCGACCGGAGCACCGATCGGCGGCTAAATGTAACTTTTTTCGACGCCGGGATGCCCGGTGTCAGAACTCCTGGTCAAGGCTCCAGCCCTCCAGGATATCGGCCACCCGCCGCACGAAGCGACCGCCCAGCGCGCCGTCCACCACGCGGTGGTCGTAGCTGTGGCTCAGGAACATCAGGTGACGGATCCCGATGAGGTCGCCGGCCGGGGTCTCGATCACCGCCGGTTTCTTGCGGATGGCCCCCGTGGCCATGATCGCCACCTGGGGCTGGTTGATGACCGGGGTGCCCAGCACGTTGCCGAAAGTGCCCACGTTGGTGACCGTGTAGGTGCCCCCGCTGATCTCGTCCGGCTGAAGCTTGTTCTCTCGGGCCCGGTTCGCCAGGTCGTTCACCTTCTTGGCCAGGCCCACCAGGTTCAGCTGGTCGGCGTTGCGGATCACCGGCACGATGAGGTTGCCCGAGGGCAGCGCCGCCGCCATGCCGATGTTGATCTCCTTCTTGCGGATGATGGAGTAGCCGTCCACCTGCACGTTGATCATCGGCATCTCCTTGATGGCCTGGGCGATGGCCAGGATGAAGATCGGGGTGAAGGTGAGCTTCTCCCCTTCGCGCTTCTCGAAGGCCTTCTTCACCTTCTCGCGCCACATCACCAGGTTGGTCACATCGGCCTCCACGAAGCTGGTGACGTGGGGGCTGGTGGACTTGCTCATCACCATGTGGTCGGCGATCAGCTTGCGCATGCGGTCCATCTCGATCACCTCGTCGCCGGGGCCCGGCACCACCTTGGGCGCGATGGGCTTGGCGGTGGCGGCGGCCGGTGCTGCGGGCGCGGGTGCGGCGGCAGGCGCAGGAGCAGGCGCAGGAGCGGGAGAAGCCGCCCCACGTTGCGGCAGGTAGTCCAGGATGTCCTTCTTGGTGACCCGTCCGCCCTGGCCGGAACCCTGGATGGCCTCCAGTTCCGCAAGGCTCACGCCTTCACTCTGTGCGATGTTGCGCACCAGGGGACTGTAGAACTTGCCGCCGTTGCCGGTCCTGGCCACGGGGCCACCGGAGGCCACGGGGGCCGAAGCGGCCACGGGCGCCGCGGCAGGCCGGCCATTGACGACCGGGGCCGAGGCGGCCGGTGCAGGCGCTGCGGAGGGCGCGGCCACGGCACCCGCGGCGCCGATCTGCGCGATCAGCTGGCCCACCTTCACCACATCGCCTTCGTTCACCAGACGCTTAAGCAGGACGCCGTCCTGCGGCGCCGGAACCTCGCTGTCCACCTTGTCGGTGGCGATCTCCACGATGGGCTCATCGGCGGCCACGGCGTCACCTTCGTTCTTGAGCCACTTGATGATGGTGGCCTCGGCCACGCTCTCGCCCATCTTGGGCAGCAGGATGTCGATCTGTGACATGGCAGGGATGCGGTGCGCAAATGTACCAGCGGAACGTTCCCCCCGGGGATTGGGGCTCAGGATCCCAGCCGGGACAGGTTGCGCAGGGTCCACCGTACATCCTGCCAGGGGTGGTAGTCCTTGGCGTACGAGACGTTCACGCGGTCAACGATGAGGGGATCGGGAGGGAGTCCCTGGGCGGTGACGGCATCGATCACACCGGCCCGCAGGCGGGGCAGCCGGAAGGTGCGGTGCTGGCCCGGATGGAAGCCGACCCAGGTGGCAGCCCCGCCCAGCACCCGGCCGATGTTCCGCAGGAAGGCCGGCTTGCGGTCGACCCCCCGGATCCACAGGGGCAGCCCGAGGAGGAAGAGCAGCGCGAGGACGATGTCGACGATGCGCTTGGTGCGTCTGCCCGCGGCGCTGCTGACCGCGTGGCGCTCCATGATGTACAGGTCGTGAACGCTCTCGATGCTGTTGGTGCCGATGATGAAGGCGTTGCCGGGCTGGGCGATCTTGAAGGTGGCGCCCGAACGGCCCAGGGCCTCCATCAGCGCGATGATGCGCGCCCAGGGGAGGTCCTTCGCGCAGAACACCACCTCGTCGATGTCGTGTTGCCGCAGCGCCTTGCGCAGCGCGGTGATGTCCTCCGGGCGCTCCACGCGCTCCGCCGGCCATTGCTCCTGGCGCCCCAGTCCGAAGTGCGTCTGCCACAGGAGAGCCAGTGCCTGCCGCGCCTCAGGCGGCGAGCCCGCGGCCATCACCCGCTGCCGTTCGCGGTCGCGCAGCACGTATCCCTTCACCCGCAGGCCGTGCAGGCACAGGCGGGAGAGCAGCAGGGCCAGGGCCACCAACCCCACCTCCAGCAGGGTGAGCCGCGGGTACAGGTTCCACGGGCCAATGGCCTGGAAGGCGAGGGCCGAAAGCACGGGCAGCACGGCCGCCTTGGCGATGTTCGACAGCTTCACCGGCTGGTCGTAGGCCCCGAACAACGCGGCCCATGGCAGGCCCACACCGGCCAGCACGCCGATGGTGCGCCAGGGGACGCCCTGTGCGCCGGGCACGGCCAGGTGCTCGAAGGTGATGACCAGCATGGCCAGCCCCAGCAGGTCGAGCAAAGGCAACAGGGCACGGCTGAGGAACCGCGCCACGATGGCGCCTGCCGCGCTCAGGTAGATGCTCGCGTTGATGAGGCCGGAGAGCAGGTCGGGCCGCTTGCGCGTGAAGTGCTTCTTCGCGAAGATGGCCATCGCGTTGTAGAACACGAACACGTAGTTCACGCTGCTCTTCTTCGTGCTCTCCCCCTTGTAGTGGATGATCCGCGCATCGGGGAAGTACCAGTTCTCGTAGCCGCCCAGGGTGATGCGGTAGCTGAGGTCGATGTCCTCCCCGTACATGAAGAAGCTCTCATCGAGCAGCCCCACCTCGTCGAGCGTGCGCTTGCGCATGAACATGCAGGCACCGGAGAGGATCTCGATGGGTGCCGCCTCGTCCTCGGGCAGGTGGCCCAGGTGGTAGCGGCCGAAGACCTTGCTGCGGGGGAACAGGCGCGTGAGGCCGATGATCTTGTAGAAGGCCACCGAGGGCGTGGGAAGCCCGCGCTTGCTCTCGGGCAGGA
>JBIJCH010000005.1:0-19834 GCA_044344815.1 Flavobacteriales bacterium
GACATCGACAACAGCGCCAACTGGAGCACCTACGCCAGTTGCGCGGCTTACAACAGCGGCACACCGAACTACGTGGGCGGCTTCGCCTTCCCCATCACCGGGGGCACCTTCTCCAACGGGCTGTGGACCGGCGCCAAGAGCCAGGACTGGTTCGACTGCCGGAACTGGGATGATGCCGAGGTGCCCAATGCGGCCAGCAACGTGGTGATCAACCAGACGAAGATCCAGGACTGCGTGGTGGGCATCAACGGCAGCACACCGCTCACGGCCCAATGCGCCACCCTCGCCGTGAGCTCCTCCACCACCGCCCAGCCCCTGCTCACCATCGACAACGGGCGGCAGCTCGTGGTGTCCGGTGGAGCGTCGGTGATCCGCAGCGGCGCCGTCACGAACATCGGCATCACGGTGACCAACGGCAGCTTCACCGCGGGGGCGCTCACCCTGTTGGGCAGCGCCGCCGCCGCACAGAACGCGGTGTTCCGCAACAACGTGGCCACCAACACGGTGCAGATCAACGGCGATGTGCTCATCAGCACGGGCGGGCAATTGAACCTGATCACCGGCTCGATGAACCTCACGGGCAATTTCCGCAGCATGGACGCCCTCGCCGGCTCCACACCCTTCTTCGAGCTCAACAGCGTGGTGCAGTTCAACGGCGCCGGTCCGCAGTCCATCATCACCAGCGGCCACGAGGAGTTCTTCGGCACCCTGCGGGTGAACAAGTCGGCGAGCGACCTCACGCTCAGCGCCCCCATCACGGTGAACGTGAACCTCGACCTCCAGCAAGGCCGCGTGTTCAGCACCAACGCGAACCTGTTGACCGTGGGCCTGCTGGGCTCGGCCACCAACGCGAGCAACAACAGCTTCGTGAGCGGCCCGGTGATGAAGGAGGGCAGCACGGCCTTCACCTTCCCCATCGGCAAGAACACGACCCACCGCCCGGCCTCCATCACACCGGTGGCAGGCCTTGGCAACGATGCCTTCAGGGCCGAGTACTTCCCCGCCACCACGCCCAACACCCCCTCGGTGCTCTTCGGTCCGGCGCTCGCCCCCACCCTCGACCACATCAGCGACTGCGAGTACTGGCAGATCGACCGCACCTTCGGCTCCACCAGCGCCTTCGTGACCCTGAGCTGGGATGCGGCCACGAGCTGTGGGGTGACCCTGCCGGCCGACCTGCGCGTGGCCCGGTGGAACGGCACCCTTTGGGAGGACCGCGGCAACGGTGGCACCACCGGCGGCCTGCTGGCCGGCACGGTGATCACCGCCGCCGCCCAGCCCAACTTCAGCCCATGGACCCTGGCCTCGGTGAGCGCGCAGAACCCGCTGCCCATCGAGCTGATGTACTTCCTGGCCCGGCCGCAGGGCGATGTGGTTCAGCTGGACTGGGCCACCGCCAGCGAGCGTGACAACGCCTTCTTCACCGTGGAGCGCAGCGCCGATGGCATGCGCTTCGAGCCCGTGCTGACCCGCGATGGCGCGGGCAACAGCGCCACCACCCTGCACTACACCGACGCGGACCCGCGCCCCCTGCCCGGCACCAGCTACTACCGCCTGCGGCAGACCGACCATGACGGCACCAGCACCCTGAGCGAGGTGGTGCCGGTGACCTTCACCACCGCCACCGATGGACTCACCATTCTATACGGCGAGCAGGGGCCGGTGGCGGTGCACGGCTTCCCCACCGGCTCGCGCTACACGGTGCTCGACCTCATGGGCCGCACCGTGTCCGATGGCGTGGTGACGCAGGAAGGCCGGTTGGAGCTGCCGGTGAATGGCCTGGCCGCGGGCACCTATGTGCTGCGCCTCACCGATGGCCGGCAGGTGCGCAGCGCGCAGTTCGTGCGCTGAGCTCAGTCCTCGATCAACAGGCTGAAGTGCGGGTCGAGCGGGTCGAGCCGCTCCAGGAGTTCGTCCAGCAGCCCTTCGCCCCGGGCGGCCAGCAACGGCAGGATGTTGTCGCGGCGCTCCTGCAGGCCGCCGCCGGGGAAGAGCGCCTCGTGCACCCGGGCCATGCGGTCGAGCGTGGTGCGCTGCTGTCGTTTCGCTGCGCGCACCAACCTCAGACCAAGGTGATCGAGGCCCTGCAAGGCCCTGGTACGTCCGGCCTCCACCGCTCCCTTCAGCGTGGGATCGGCGGCGGTGGCACGGGCCAGCAGGGCATCATACAGGGCATTGAGCCTTGCACGCTCCTCCTCCACCCCGGTGTCGAAGGCGGCCTTCGCGATCGCCGCGCGCGCCTGCAAGGGCTCCAGCGGGGCGAAGAGATCCTCGACGGAGAGGCCCTCCTCCCGCCACAGCCGCAGCAGCTTCGCCGGCAGGAAGGCCGCGCTCGTGCGCAGCAGCACCGCCGGCATGGGCACCTGCAGGCCCTGGAACAGCCAGCGCAGCTGCATCCAGTACGCGAGCTCGCCGCCCCCGCCGATGTAGGCGATGTTGGGCAGGATGGTCTCCTGGTACACCGGCCGCAACAGCACGTTGGGGCTGAAGTCCTGCGGGCGCAGCTCCACCTCGGCGAGCAGCTCGTCCACGGTCCAGGTGGGGCCGCCATCGAGCGCGCGGTAGCGTCCCTCCTCCTGCACGATGCGGGCGCGGTGGCCGGGACGCAGGTGGAACACGTTGATCGCGCGGGCATGGGCCTGCACGCCGTAGGGCCCGGCCAGCCGTTCGTTGGCGTAGGACACCGTGCGCTGCGTCACCTCGTTCAGCAGTTCCTCGCGCATCACGGGCACGAAGGCACGCTTCAACGCCGGATCATCGGCATCGAGCACCACCAGGCCGAAGCGTCCGAAGAGCGCGTCCACGAAGCGGCGCGTGGCCTCGGTGAGGGTGCGTTCGGGCCGGTAGCATTCGCGCAACAGGGCGACGAGGCGTGCAGCCTCCTCCCCCGTGCCCAGCTGCTGCGCCACCGCATCGAGCACCGGCCCGATGCCGTCGAGCGCAAGGCGCCCCACGGGACCACCGGCCTCCCCCGGCCAGTGCACCTTGTGCGCGCCAAGCCAGGCGTGGTCGATCTCGGCGCGGTCGTGGTCCTCGGTGGCCATCCAGAACACCGGCACCACGGGACGGCCGAGCTCCTGCGTGAGCGTGCGCGCCAGGCGGACGGCGTTCAGCAGCTTGAAGGGCACGTAGAGCGGCCCGGTGAAGAGGCAGAGCTGGTGGCCGGTGGTGACGGTGAGCGCATCGTCGCGCCGCAGCGCCTCCAGGTTGGCGGCCACGGCCGGGTGCACGCGCATGCCTTCGTACTGGCGTCGAAGGACGGCGCCCAGGGCGATGCGCATAGCGGGGTCGAAGCGGCGTTGCGCGGCCGCGGCCTTCAACCCGGCCAGATCGGGGCGGAACACACGGTGCTCCGCAAGGGCCGGGGCATCGTCCAGCAGGTCGCACACCAACGGTGAAAAGCGGCCGGTGGCGCGGTACGGGAGGGCGATGCGCTGCATGCGCGGCGAAGGTAGCAGTGGCCAATGCACTACAGGTCCGGCGCGCTCCGATCCTTACTTTGGGCTCTTCATGCGCACCCTGCCCCCCCTCCGCTCCATCCTCCTCTCCGCCTCCACCGCCCTGGTGATGACGATGAGCGCACAGGACACCGTCCATGTGCAGACCCTCAGCTTCGACAGCATCACCACGCGCCGCGGCTGGTTCGTGTTCCCCGACAGCACGCACCAGTATCGCAAGGTGCTGATGCATCACACGCTGAAGTGCAGCCCGCTCACCACCGCCGACCAATACCCCTGCGGCGAGTGGGACTACCTCACCTACAACTTCATCCACGAGCACACCGGGCGGAACGACAGCACGGCCAACCAGCACCCGCTCTTCAAGGTGGGCGCCGCATCGCCGGACAGCGTGCGGGTGGCCCCGTGGCAGGCGGTGATCGCGCAGCAACGCTGGATGCGCACCGACACCCTGCAGGCGGTGACCAGCGAGACCCTCGCCACCGTGGGCACCGGTGCGGTGGGCGACACCAACACCTTCCGCCCCGGCAGCTACGCCACGCGCTCGCAATACCTGTTCACCGCCGCCGAGCTGAGCGCCGCGGGCCTGGTGCCGGGCCCGATCCGCGGCCTGCGGTTCACCTCCATCGGCGGGCCCGGTGGCTGGATGCCCAAGCTCATCGTGCGCATGAAGGCCACCATCGCCACGGCGCTCACCGGCTTCGACGACAGCGGGCTCACCACCGTCTTCAACGGCCAGCACACTTCGGGCGCACTGGACCTGCTCCTGCACGAGCCCTTCGTGTGGGACGGCACCTCGGGCCTCCTGATGGACGTTTCCGCCGAGGAGATCGGCGTGCTCGAAGGCCACCTGCTGGCGGGCGATCCCGTGGCACCGGGCATGGCCGTGCACGAGCACGGGCCCGATGGACATGCGGAGGTGGACGATGACGTGATCGGCGTGGACCCCGCGCCGCTCGCCACGCTCGACACCGCCGTCACCATCACCTTCCGCGCATTCGGGGCACCGCAGCTGCCGCTGAACACCACCGTGCTCGAGGCCGTGGACGCCCAGGGCCGCCGGGTGCTCAACGTGCACCTGCCCTGGAGCAACGGCCGCATCTACTGGGACGCCGGGCAGGACGCCGGCTACGACCGCATCGACAAGGCCGCCAACGCGCAGGACTTCCAGGGGCAGTGGAACGACTGGGCCTTCGTGAAGAACACGGTGACCGGCTCCATGAAGATCTACCTGAACGGCGTGCTGTGGCACAGCGGCACCGGCAAGACCAAGCCGCTCGGCGGCATCACGCGGTTCAACATCGGCTGCGACGCCAACCGCAACAACCGCTGGCCGGGCCTGCTCGACGAGGTGAACGTGTTCGCCGCCGAGGTGGACGCCGCCACCATCGCCGCGTGGAGCGGGCGCAGGGTCACGGCCGACCACCCGGACCATGGCGCCTTGCTGTACCGCTTCGGCATGGACGAGAACCCCGTGTTCGACGACGTGCATGTGCTGCGCAACCACGCCGACGCCGCGCATCCCGCCTGGCTGCTCGGCACCGTGCGTCGCGACCAGCGCGACGCCACCGCTCTTGGCGCCGGCAGCACCCTTCCCGGCATCCGGCCCACCACCACCTTCGTGCAGGGCGACCATGTGACCGGCCGCGACAGCGCGCTGGTGAGCTGGCCCGACCTGCGCATGCAGCCCCTGCTCACCCGCGAGACCTTCGCCGTGCAGGGCAACGGCGTGGTGCCGGTGGACACCCTCTTCGGCTTCGCGGGCACATACTCGTACCTCGCCGCGCCCGATGGCAGCCTGATCGACTCCACCAACACCGGTGCCGCGCTGGAGGTGAACGCCCAGCTCGACTACTTCGGTGCGCCCTTCGAGGTGGTGAACAACTGGGAGATCGGCCGCTACATCACCCCCTACGGCATCGGCCTCAGCCTGGGCTCGGCCGGCTTCCGGTGGACCTTCGATGTCACCGATTACCAGCACCTGCTGCACGACAGCGTGGAGCTCTCGGCCGGCAACAACCAGGAGCTCATCGACCTGGACTTCGAGCTGATCGAAGGCACACCGCCGCGCACCGTGGTGGACCACCAGCGCCCGTGGGGCCCCATGGCCAGCCGCAGCTACGGCGCGCTGAGCAGCGACACCCAGCTCGCTCCTGTCACCGTGGCCCTGGATGACCAGGCCGACCAGTACGCCCTCCGCTCACGCCTCACCGGCCACGGCCACAACAGCAACGACGGCAGCTACCCGCACTGCTGCGAGTGGAAGGACAACACCCACTACCTGTTCGCCGATGGCCAGCAGGTGGACGCATGGCACGTGTGGCAGACCAACGACTGCGCGTTGAACCCCGTGTATCCGCAGGGCGGGACCTGGCTCGGCAGTCGCGAGGGCTGGTGCCCCGGTGATGTGGTGAAGGACCACTGGACCGAGCTCACCTCCTACGCCACGGCCGATTCCCTCACGCTCGACTACGGCATCACGCCAGTCCCCGGCAGCAACCAGGGCATGGCCGGCGGCAACTACGTGGTGAACATGGACCTCTTCGGCTTCACCGCGCCGGCCCACCAGCTGGACGCCGAGGTGTACCTGGTGAAGCGCCCCAGCGACGCCGACCTGTACCGCCGCGACAACCCCATCTGCCATGAGCCGCTGATCGTGCTGCGCAACGCAGGGGCCCAGGACCTCACCAGCGTGGAGTTCGCCTACGGCGTGAGCGGCGGCACCCTGAAATACCACACCTGGACAGGCCTGCTGAAGCACATGGAACAGGCGGAGGTGACCCTGCCCATCACCGATGGCGCCTTCTGGAACGGTGACAGCGAACACCGCTTCACCGTGAGCGTGATGAGCGCCAACGGCGCCGCCGACCAGCACGCGGCCAACGACAGCTACACCACCCGCTTCGAGCTGCCCGTGGTGTACAACGCCAACTTCATCGTGCGCATCGCCACCAACAACCGGGCCTACGAGAACAGCGTCACCATCCGCGACATGGTGGGCACCGTGGTGTACAGCCGCACCAACATGGCCAACAACACCGTTTACGAGGACACGCTGAGCCTGTGGGACGGCTGCTACACGCTGGAGGTGATGGACACCGGCAACGACGGCCTCTCGTATTGGGCCGACCCCGACCAGGGCACGGGCACCTTCCGGCTGAAGAAGCTGAACGGCGCCACCTTGAAGAGCTTCCAGGCCGAGTTCGGCCGCAGCCTGCACTGGGCCTTCGCCCTGAACGGCTTCGTGGGGGTGCCCGAGGCGGAGCGCTCCTTCGCCCTCACGGCCTTCCCCAACCCCACCACGGGCGAGGTGCGCCTGCGCATCGACGACATGGACGGTCCGGCGCAGCTGGAGGTGCTTGATGCGCAAGGCCGGCGTGTGCACGCACGGGCCCTGGAGCTCACCGGCACCACCGAGGCGCTCATCGACCTGGCCGGGCAGGCCAGCGGGCTTTACACGGTGCGGCTTGTGTGCGAGGGTCGCAGCGCGGCGCTCCGCGTGATGCTTCAGTGAGCGGTCAGCACTTGCCCGTGCCCGTGGCCCGCACGTGCACGTGCTTCACCTCGATGCCCTTGGTGATGCCCGCCTCCCGCAGGTGACGGCCCACCAGGGTGGTCACATCCGCCTTGTCGCCGGCGGTGGTGCCCTCGAAGCGGAGCACCACGATGCCGGCCCAGGTGCAGGCGTACTCCAGGCTGATGCCGCGCTCGGTGCCGATGTGTTTCGACAGCGCCGCGAGCTGGGCGTCGCCGAACCCTTCGATGTTCACCACCACAAGCGCATCGTACTGCTGCGGTGGCGCATCGGCCGGGCGGACCGTGAGCGGGGCGGACAGGAACAGGAGGGCGATCAGCAAGGCACGCATGGAACAGCAGGGTTTTCACGCAAGGTGCGACCATGCACCTTGGCGGACCATGACCTGTGACAGGTATCGGGGGATCGGGACGAACACGATCTTCACGGACGGGAGCGCCACCGACGGCGCCCCTCAACAGCCTGAAGTCCGATGCCCATCCGCATGACCCCCGACCAGGGACAGGACCGCCCCCCACGATCAAGGCCCACGCCGGGCGGAGGTGGCCGCGCGCCGGCCGGCCTTGGCGGCCTTCTTCCGATGCTCCTGGGGCTCCTCCTGCGCAGGCCCAAGCTGCTGCTGGTGCTGCTGGTGGTGTTCGGCCTGCTCTACCTGCTTGGCGGAAGCAAGGGCTGCAACATGGGCGATGCCGGCGGCGGCATGATCGGGCAGCTGTTGCAGACCAGCACCGGCGCCACCTTCGACCCGAGGCTGTACGACCAGGCCGAGGTGTACGAGCCGCTCGCGGACAACGTGAGCGCGCCGCTGCCCGAGCGCATCACCCTGGAACAGTTCGCGCCGAAGCGGCTCAACCAAGGCGTACAGGGCAGCTGTGTGGCCTGGGCCAGCGCCTACGCCGCCCGCACCATCGTGCAGGCGCAGGCCACCAAGGCCGACCCCAATAGCACCGCCTTCAGCCCCAGCTACCTCTACAACCAGATCAAGATCGACGGCAGCGACTGCCAGGGCAGCTACATCTACCGCGCCATGGAGAACATGCTCAAGGGCGGCGTGCTGCCCTACAGCCGGTTCACGTACACCGACCAGCGCTGCGACAAGCTGCCCAACGACGAGGAGCGCCGCCAGGCCCTGCCCTACCGCATCAAGGGCTTCCAGCGGCTCACCCTGGGCGCCGACGAACAGCGCACCGACATGCTCGCCATGAAGCAGCACCTGAGCCAGGGCAGCCCCGTGGTGATCGGCATGATGGTGGGCGGCAGCTTCATGCAGGAGATGGAAGGGCAGGAGCTGTGGCAGCCCACCCAGAGCGACTACCGCATGCCCGGCTTCGGCGGGCATGCCATGTGCGTGATCGGCTACGACGACTTCAAGTTCGGCGACGAGGGCGGGTTCCAGCTCATGAACAGCTGGGGTCCCGAATGGGGAAGGAACGGCATCGCCTGGGTGCGCTACAGCGACTTCGACCACTTCGGCAAGGAGGCGTATGCGGTGTACCCGCAGGGCGAGGGCGTGGACGTGAAGCCACCGCGCTTCGATGTCCGCTTCGGGCTGGTGATGGTGGACGCCAGCGGCAGGGCCACGGGGTCCATGATCCCCCTGAAGCACATGGGCGGCCGGGTGTTCCGCACCGCCGAGCCGGTGGCCAAGGGCACGCGCTTCAAGGTGCAGGTGACCAACAATGCCGAGTGCTACACCTACTGCTTCGGCGAGGAGACCGACGGCAGCACCTACGTGCTCTTCCCCAACACGCCGAAGCACTCACCGTACTGCGGCATCACCGGCACACGCATCTTCCCCAAGGACCAGAGCATGACGGTGGACGACATCGGCACGCGCGACGTGATGGCCATCCTCGTGTACAACCAGCCCATCGACTTCCCGGAGGTGGACAAGCGGATGCAGGAGAACGGCTCCAGTGGTCTGGACGGCAGGCTGGCCGCCGTGCTGGGCGACGAGCTGACCGACCCGGCCCGGGTGAGCTATGCGGCCGGCGATGGCACGTTCGGCGCGAGCTGTGAGGCATCGCGAAATGCCATGGCGTTCATCATCGAGGTGGACAAGCGCTGAAGAGATCCTTCGGGTGCAAGCCCCTAACGTGGAGGGCCCCCATGCGATCGGTCGTCGACTTGCCGCGCTGTTGCTCACCTGCTTGTGCATCGGAGCCCGGGCCCAGGAGCCCCTGCCGCTGCACTTCGACCGCATCGACACCGACGACGGGATCCCCGGACATGAGCTGCTGAGCCTGCACGAGGACCGCGATGGCTTCATCTGGATCGGCACGGGCAGCGGGCTCGCGCGGCACGAGGGCGTTCGTGTGCGGACCTTCCACCATGACCGGAAGGACACCACCAGCCTTTCCTACGTGGTGAACCACGCCAAGGCCTCCCAGGTGGACGTGCGCCAGGGCTGGCCGAACAACGGTGCCGGCGGCCGGTCGGACCTGGTGGTGGCCGATGATGGCATCGGACTGCCCGGCGGCTCCGGCCAGCCGGGCAATGGCCTGCGCAACATCCGGCAGCACATCGGCGCACTGGGGGGTACCGTCACCAAGCACGGCAAGCACGGGACGGTCGTGCGCTGCCAGGTGCCGTTGAACGGGGTGCACGCCTGAACGGCGGGCAGGGGGCGCTCGCCGCGCGGCTGGGCATCACGGTGGGCACGGTCCAGCAGCACATCCACCGTATCCGCGAGAAGATCCACGCGCAGAAGCGCACCGAGGCGGTGAACCGCTGCTTCGGCCGTTGCTCAGTCCGCCGGCACGGCGTCCAGCTCATGCTCGCGGGCGGCGGTGATGCGCACGTGCGCGAAGTCGCCGATGCGCAGATGCCCCGCCGACGTGGGGATCAGCACATCGTTGTCCACCTCGGGGGAATCGTGCTCGGTGCGGGCGCGGTAGAGGCCGCCCTCGGCCTTGTCCACCAGCACCTTGAAAACCTGATCCACCTTGCGCTGGTTGAGCTCGTAGCTGATGCCGCCCTGCAGCTCCATCACCTCGGTGGCGCGCTGCTGCTTCACCTCGAAGGGCACATCGTCCTCCATGGTGAAGGCATGGGTGTCCTCCTCGTGGCTGTACGTGAAGCACCCGAGGCGGTCGAAGCGCATGCGTTCGATCCAGCGCAGGCCATCCTCATGGTCGGCCTCGGTCTCGCCGGGGAAGCCTGCGATGAGCGTGGTGCGGATGGCGATGCCGGGAACGCGGTCGCGGATGTCGTTCACGAGCCGCTCGGTGCGTTCCTGGGTGATGCCCCTCCGCATGCGCTTCAGTACGTTCGTGCTGCCGTGCTGAAGGGGCATGTCCAGGTACTTGCAGATGTTCGTGCGCTCCTTCATCACATCGAGCACCTCCATGGGGAAGCCGCTCGGGAAGGCGTAGTGAAGGCGGACCCAGTCGATGCCCTCCACATCGCTCAATCGGCGCAGCAGCTCGTCGAGCGTGCGCCTGCCGTACAGGTCGAGCCCGTAATAGGTGAGGTCCTGGGCGATGAGGATGAGTTCCTTCACCCCTTGGGCGGCCAGGGCCTTCGCATTGGCCACCAGCTGGTCCGCCGGGGTGCTGATGTGCTTCCCGCGCATCAACGGGATGGCGCAGAAACTGCACTTGCGGTCGCAGCCCTCGCTGATCTTGAAGTAGGCGAAGTGGGCGGGGGTGGTGAGCAGGCGCTCGCCCACCAGCTCGTGCCTGTAGTCGGCCTTGAGCGTCTTCAGCAGCCGCGGCAGGTCGCGCGTGCCGAACCAGGCGTCCACCTGCGGGATGCCCTCCTTGAGCTCCGGACCGTACCGCTGGCTGAGGCACCCCGTGACATACACCTTCTCCACGAGGCCCTCCTCCTTGGCCTTCACGTAGGCCAGGATCGTGTCGATGCTCTCCTGCTTGGCGTTCTCGATGAAGCCACAGGTGTTGATCACCACCACGTTGTGGTCACCACCGGGCGACTCGTGGTCCACCGAGATCCCGTTGGCCTTCAACTGGGCCATCATCACCTCGCTATCGAAGGTGTTCTTCGAGCAGCCGAGGGTGACCACGTTCACCTTGGTGGCCTTGAGGGTGCGGGCTTTCATGGGGCGCGGCGGCCGTTCGGCGGCCTGTGCAGGTGCAAAGGAACGGCGCCGGGCGTAACCCTGCCGTCCGGCGCCCCGTTGAAGTCCCCCGACCATGGACCCCATCGGCAACCTCATCCGGTACGAAGGCCGCCTGACGAGCGAGGTGCGCGTACAGCTCACCGACCTCCTGCTGGCCATCGCCGTGGGCAACCTCGGCAGCCGGGGCGACCTGAAGAAGCTCTTCGGCGTGGCCGTGGAACTGCTGGACAACGCCCAGCGCTACTGCACCTCGGGCACCGTGCAGTTCCAATGGCGCATCGAGGGGGCCGAACTGGTGATCTCCATCACCAACAAGGCCTCGAAGTACGACGCCGAGCGCCTCGTGGAGCGGGTGGCCGCCATCCAGGCCATGAGCCCTGAACAACTGGCCGAGACCTTCCGCCAGCAGCTCCAGGACCCCACCTTCGGCGAGAAGGGTGGCGCAGGCCTGGGCATGCTGCAGATCGCGCGCAAGGTGGGCCAGGGCATCAACGCCGCCATCACACCCGACAATAACGGTGACTATCTGTGCACCAGCCAGGTGACCACCCGGCTCACCAGCCGCACCGCCTGAGCGCATGACCCCCTTCACGCTGGAACCCACCAAGGCCACGCCGTCGGTCCATTTCGACCCGAGGAACGGCCAATGCGCCATGCGGGGCATGTCCATCCCCGAGAACGCCGTAGAGTTCTATATGCCCCTGCTGCAATGGATGGAGATCTACCTCTCCACCCTTCCGGCCAAGGTCGACGTGCAGTTCGACCTCTCCTATTTCAACTCGTCCTCGCTAAAGGCCCTATACCAGCTCCTGGCCCGCCTGAACCAGGCCCGGGCGATGGGCACCGACCTGCACATCGGCTGGGTGGTGGAAGAGGATGACGAGTTCATGCGCGAGGCTGCGGAGTACTTCCAGGACCTGCTTGGTCTTGAACTGGACATCGTGCAGTTGCCGGCGCATGAGGAACGCGACCAGCGGAAGGCCTCCTGAACCTACACCGACCGGAACAGCGCATCCACGAACGCCTTGCGGTCGAAGACCTGCAGGTCGTTGATGCCCTCGCCGATGCCGAGGTACTTGATCGGCACCTGGAACTGGTCGCTGATGCCGATGGCCACGCCGCCCTTGGCGGTGCCGTCGATCTTGGTGAGCGCCAGGGCGGTGACCTGGGTGGCGTTGGTGAAGTGCTTCGCCTGTTCGATGGCGTTCTGGCCCGTGCTGGCATCGAGTACCAGCAGCACCTCGTGCGGCGCGTCGGGCAACACCTTGCGCATCACGTTGCGCACCTTGGTAAGTTCGGCCATGAGGTTCACCTTGGTGTGCAGGCGCCCTGCCGTGTCGATGATCACCACATCGGCGCCCTTGGCCTTGGCGCTCTCCACACTGTCGTAGGCCACCGCGGCAGGGTCGGCGCCCATGCCCTGGCTCACCAGGGGAACGCCCACGCGCTCGCTCCAGATGCGCAGCTGGTCAACGGCAGCGGCGCGGAACGTATCGGCGGCGCCCAGCATCACGCTGTGGCCGGCCTGCTTGTAGGCGTTGGCCAGCTTGCCGATGGTGGTGGTCTTCCCCACCCCGTTCACGCCCACCACCATGATCACATGCGGCCTGGTGCCGCTCACCTGGAAGGGCGTGTTGGCGTGGTCGTGGTCGCGCATCAGGCCCACGATCTCCTCGCGCAGGATCGCGTTGAGCTCATCGGTGCCCACGAACTTGTCCCGGGCCACGCGCTGCTGGATGCGGTCGATGATCCGCAGGGTGGTCTCCACCCCGACATCGCCGGTCACCAGGGTCTCCTCCAGGGCGTCGAGGACCTCGTCGTCCACCTTGCTCTTGCCCGCCACGGCGCGGGCCAGCTTCGCGAAGAACCCGGTGCGGGACCGTTCGAGGCCCTTGTCCAGGTGCTGTTGGTCCGCCTCCTTCTGGGCGGGTGTCCTTTCCTTGCCGAACAGGCCGAAGAATGCCATGCGATCTGCTTATGCAAGAAAAGGCCTCCGCCGGGGCGAAGGCCTTTCCATGGGTATCGGATGGTCCGGGATCAGCCCTTCTTCGCGGACAGGAACTTGTCCACCTCGTCCTGGGCCATCACCTGCTCCTGGAACTGAAAGCCCCCCGTCTTGGGGTTCTTCACCATGCGGATGACCTTGGTGAACACCTTGGCGTCCGCTTTCTTCAGTGTAGCAACTACCTTCTTTGCCATGTCTCACGCGCCGCAGCGCTGGTTGAATGATTGCGTGTCCGCGCAGGCGCGGCTTACTTGATCTCCTTGTGAACGGTCATCCGGCGGAGAATGGGGTTGTATTTCTTCAACTCCATCCGCTCGGTGGTGTTCTTGCGGTTCTTCGTGGTGATGTAACGGCTGGTGCCCGGCTGGCCGGACGCCTTATGCTCGGTGCACTCGAGGATCACCTGTACGCGGTTCCCTTTCTTGGCCATGGCTCAGGGGGTGTTCGGTTCGTGTTGGATCAGGCCAGGAACCCCTTCGCCTTCGCGCGCTTCAGGGCCTCGGTGATGCCGATCTTGTTGATGGTGCGCATGCCCGCTGCGCTCACGCGCAGGGTCACCCACTTCTTCTCCTCGGGGAGGAAGTACCGGCGGTCCTGCAGGTTCGGTGCGAACGTGCGCTTCGTCTTGATGTTCGAGTGGCTCACGCTGTGGCCGGTGATGACCTTCTTGCCGGTGATCTGGCAGACCTTGCTCATGGCAGTGCGATTACATACGGGGGCGCAAATGTATGCAAATCCCGTCAGTAGTCATACCCATCCCCTCCCGCGCCATCGACCCGGTCCTCCAACAACGGATCGAACAGCCGCTTCAGACGATGCAAGACGCTATAATTCAACACCTTAGATGTCATCAACCCTGTCCCAGCAGTTCCTTGCGCAACATATTGAGCGCCGCCAGGGCGCTGCGCTGGATCACCAGGTCGCGGGTGCCGGGGAAGTACCCTTTCACCGAGCGGACCCCTCCAGGACCGGCCACCGCCATCCACACCGTGCCCACGGGCTTCTCGTCGGTGCCGCCGTCCGGACCGGCCACCCCGCTAAGGGCGATGCTCCAGTCGGTGCGCAGCGCCTCCCGCACCCCTGCGGCCATCCGCTCCACCACGGGCCTGCTCACCGCCCCGTTCAGTTCGAGCATGCCGGCCGGGATGCCCAACTCCTCCATCTTCACCGCGTTGGCGTAGCTCACCACCCCGCCGGTGTAATAGGCCGAGCTGCCCGGCACCGAGGTGATCAGGTGGCTCACGTAGCCGCCGGTGCAGCTCTCGGCAAGGCCCAGCGTCTGCCCGAGCCCCTTCAGCAGCCGACCCACCACCCGTTCCAGGCGGTCGTCTCCCTCGCCGAACACCAGCTCGGGGATGAGGCCCAGCAGCTCCTCCGCCTTGCGGTCCACCCTGGCCCTCACCTCCCCGGCATCGCTGCCCGCGTAGGCGCTCAGGCGAAGCTTCACGACGCCCGGGCTGGGCAGGTAGGCCAGCTTGATGTGCTCCATGGCCAGGCTGTCCTCCCACGCCTCGATGCGCTGGGCCAGGTGGCTCTCGCCCAGGCCCGTGGTGAGGATTGTGCGGTGCACGATGGCCGGCGGGCGGAAGCGCTCCTGCAGCCGCGGCAGCACCTCCTGCTCCATCATGGCCTTCATCTCGTAGGGCACCCCGGGCATGCTCACGTACACCCGTCCCTCGCGCTCGAACCACATGCCGCTGGCGGTGCCGCGCTCGTTGGGGATCACCGTGCACGCCTCCGGCAGGTCGGCCTGCGCCCGGTTCACCTCCAGCGGGTCGCGGCCGATGCTGTGGAAGAAGGCCACCACCCGGGCCTCCACCGCGGCGTTGCGCACGAGCCGCGTGCCGAAGAAGGCGCACAGCGTGTGCTTGGTGATGTCGTCCTTGGTGGGGCCCAGCCCGCCCGTGACCAGCACCACGTCACACGTGGCCGTCGACAGGGCGTCGAGGATCTCGCCCCGGTCGTCCCCAATGGTGCGCACAAGCCTGGGGCGTATGCCGACCAGCCCCAACCGCTCGCCCATCCAACCCGCGTTGGTGTTCACCGTCTGCCCGATGAGCAGCTCGTCACCGATGCTGATGACCTCCGCCGTGATCTCCTTCGCCATGGTACCCGCCTCGGCCTGGTGGCTCCGGCGATCGCGGCGCGAAGATCGGTCGGCCCAAGCCATGCAAGGCGCGGACCGTTCCATTCCGGGTCACCACCCCGGACTTGAAGGACAGGAACCCCGCCAAGCGCGCGTGAACCGCCTCCGCCCCCGGAGCGGCCGGGCGGATCAGCGGAAGGTGGTGTATTGACACGCCTCGCTCACCGACAGGTCGTATTAGAAGGCGCGGAGGCGCCCGGCTACATTTGGCCCGAACGTCATCCTCCACGCATGGGATTCGGCAAGCTCCTGATCGACACCTTCGGACTGAAGGTGCGCTACCAGCCCTTCTTCGAGAACCTGGTGCGCATCGGGGCCATGGGCATGGGCTATGGCCTGCCGATGATGCCGAAGGACTCGCACGTACTGGAGCTGGCCGGACTGAAGCGTGGCCTTGACGCCGTGAAGGGCCGGGACCCCGTGGTGTTCGACGTGGGCGCCAACAAGGGCGACTACGTGGCCCTGGTGCTGGAGGCCGCCGCAGGCCGGCGCACCGTGGTGCACGCCTTCGAGCCCGACCCCGTGGTGGCCGGTGAGCTGCGGGCGCGCTACCCCGGGCTCGACACCCTCACCGTGGTGAGCAAGGGCCTGAGCGACCGGAGCGGACCGTTCGAGTTCACGCGCTACACGCGGAACACGCTCAGCAGCTTCCACATGGACGATGAGATGCCCGGTTCGGTGCGGCGCGACCTGCCCCGCGAGATCGTACGCATCGAGCTCACCACGGTGGACGAACATTGCGCGGCCCACGGCGTGGAGCACATCGATGTGCTGAAGGTGGATACCGAGGGCCATGACCTCTTCGTGCTCAAGGGAGCCCAGCGCATGCTCGCCGAGCGGCGCATCGGCCGCGTGCAGTTCGAGTTCAGCGCGATGAACCTGTACTCACGGTCGCCCTTCGTGGACTTCTGGAACCTCCTGAAGGACCACTACACGCTGCACCGCATGTGCCTCGATGGCGACTTCGAGCTGAAGCGCTACGAGCCGCTGGTGAACGAGCTCTACCACCCGATCAACTTCGTCGCGCTCCGCAGGCCCTGAGCTCCCCGCGGGCCAAAGCAGATCACGGATCTACTGGCCGTCCACGTTGAACACGCTGGGGTCAACGCCCTTGTTCACGTCGATGGCGGTCGCCTCGAACTCGAACAGAACCCCGGCGCTCTGCGTGATGCGGTGCGGGAAGAGCACCCCGGCCGTGGGCTTGTGGTCGGCGAACAGGGTGTTCACCTCGATGGTGCCCTTCGGCGTGGCCTGCGTTTCGGTGCGCTTCACCTTCAGCCCTGTTTCCACGTCGTAGTAGTCCTGGTATGACCTGTCGCTGGGCGTGGTCACGCGCAGGCGGTAGGCCTGGCGTCCGTCCACCTCCACCATGCCGGTCAGGCGCACCTCGTAACCGTGCTCGGCGTATTTGGCCTCCGGCACGGGCCACGCGTTCTCCATGGCCTCCTGCAGGGCCTGGTCCACGAGCTCCATGCGCCCATCGGGTCCCTCGAAATACCCTCGTCCGCCCGAGCACACGATGCGCTGCAAGGTCATGGGGCCCATCTGCATGTCCAGCCGGTAGTTCCCGGGCAGCGACAGCACCTCGGCGAGGCTCACCTCCATGCCCTGCACGGTGGCGGTGTACCGCTTGCGCACATCCCTGATCCGCTCGATCGCCGGCCGTCCGCCGATCGCGGCGAGGTAGTCCTCGATGACCTTCTGCACCGTGACACCGGCGGGAACGGGCTCGCCTGCCTCGCGGTAGCGGTCACCGTTGATGTCGTAGTACAGCACCACATCCTCCAGGCTCAGGCCCGTGAGGCTGTTGGCCACGGAACGCTTGTCGCCCACCACCAGCACCACGGCGTTCTCCGGGAACAGGAAGCGCCGGGCCGCCTCCTGCACCGAGGCCCTGCTCACGGTGTCGAGCCGTGCCAGGTAGGTGGCGTAATGGTCGGGTCTCAGGTCGTACAGGTAGGTGTTCAACGCGAACCGGGCCACGGTGCGGGGATCCTCCAGCCCGCGTGCGAAGCTGCCCGCCATGTAGTTGCGGGTGAGCTCCAGTTCGGCATCGGTCACGGGCTCCTCCATGATGCGTTCCAGCTCCTGCAGCACCTGCATCACGGCACTGTCGGTGACCTCGTTGCGCACGCTGCAGCCACCGCTCCAGCTGCCCACGTAGCGGTCGGCCTCCAGGCTGCTGTAAGCGCCGTAGGTGTAAGCCTTGTCCTCGCGCAGGTTCTGCATCAGGCGGGCGTTGAACACGCCACCGCCGAGGATGGTGTTCATCACCTGGCCGCTCAGGGCCATGGGATCGTTGGGCGGCAGGTCGACCGGGAAGCACACCTTGATCACGCTCTGCGCACTACCGGGCCGGTCCACGAAACACACCGAACGCGGCCGGGTGGCCCGGGGCTTCACGGTGGCCTTGCGCACGGGACCGAGCCCCTCCACCACCTCCGTTCCATCAGCACCCTGGGTGGTCTTCACGGTGGCACCCTTCCATCCGGCGAAGAGGCGCTCGGCGAGCGTGCGCGCCTCCGCCTCGGTGATGTCGCCCACGAACACCAGGTAGCCGTCCTCCGGCCTGAAGAAGCGCTGGTAGTAGGCGTACAGGTGCTCGCGGCGCACGCGGGCGAGGGTGGCCTCGGTGGGTACCTCCCCGTAGGGATGGTCCTTGCCGTAGGTGAGGGCACGGCCCACGGCCTCCGCGATCTGGTCGGGATCGTCGGCACGGGTGCGCACCGAGCTGATCATCCGCGTGCGCGCCTTCTCCACCTCGGCGGGCGGGAAGCTGGCGCTGGTGACCACCTCGTACACCAGCCCCATGAGCTGGTTGAAGTTCCGGCTCAGCACGGAGGCATAGAGGCCATCGCTGCTGGTGGAAAGGCTGGCCCCCATGCCATCGATGAGCTCATCCAGCTCCTCCTTGGTGTGGCGCGCGGTGCCTGCGCCGAGCACCTCGCCCACCAGGTCCTGGTAACCGGCGAGGTCGCCCTGGAGCACGGGCTCGATGTCGAACTTCACCTGCACGCTCACCAGCGGCAGCTTGTGGTTCTCCACCACGATCACCCGCATGCCGTTGGCGAGGGTGAAGCTGCGGTGATCGCCGATGTTCACGGTCGGCGCGGGGCCGGGTTCGGGTGCTTGGGTGCGGTCCACTTGGGCGTTCATGAGGGTCGGCAGCAGCAGCGCGCCGGCCAGGGGCAGGGCAAGGGCGTGATGACGGGCCATGGTGCGCTTCGGTCAGTTGGAGGAGCGTTCCATCGGGAGGTAATGGAGCACCACACGGTTCTCCTTCACGAAGTAGGTGCGCGCGGCGCGCTGCAGGTCCTCGGCCGTGACCGCCAGGTAACGATCGATCTCGGCGTTCACCTGCTGGGTGGAGCCCAGGAACACGTGCGCGGAGGCCAGGCTCTCGGCGATGCCAGCCACGCGTGCATTGCCGCCCACGAACTCGGTCTCCACCTGCACCTTCAGCTTCTCGAGCTCGCGCTGGTCGATCATTTCCTCACGCACCCGGCTGATCTCGCGGTCCATGGAGGCCTCCAGGCTGTCGGGGGTGACGCCCATGTTGGCGATGCCGAAGGCGATGGCCAGGCCGGGGTCCTCGAACGGCAGGCTGAACGAGCCCACGTAGAGGGCCTTCTGCTCCTCATCCTTCACATGGCGGTTCAAGCGCGAACTGTTGCCGCTGCTCAGCAACCGGTTCAGCATGTCCACCGCGTAGAAATCGGGCGTGCCGTAGGCGGGCGTGCGGTAGGCCATCACCACGGCCGGCAGCTGGATGCGGTCGCGCACCACGTCGCGCACCTCGCCCTTCATGGGCGGTTCCACCACCTTGTTCCGCGGCACCTCGCCCCCCTTGGGGATGCCACCGAAGTATGCCTCCACCAGTTCGCGCGTCCGCTTCGGATCGATGTCGCCGGCCACCACCAGGGTGGCGTTGTTCGGCACGTAGAAGGTCTTGTAGAACTTCCGGTAGTCGCCTTCGCTGGCGGCGTTCAGGTCCTCCATGAACCCGATCGTGGGCCACTGGTACGGGTGCTTCGTGTAGGCGCGCTTGAGCACTTCGATGAGGATGCCACCGTAAGGCTGGTTCTCATAGCGCTGGCGGCGCTCCTCCTTCACCACCTCGCGCTGCGTGTCGATGCCCTTCTGGTCGACCCGGGCGTGCAGCATGCGCTCGCTCTCGAGCCAGAGCCCCAGCTCGAGCTGGTTGCTGGGCAGCACCTCGTAGTAGTAGGTGCGGTCGCCGTTGGTGTTGGCGTTGAGCACGCCGCCGGCCTTCTCCACGTGGCGGGCGAACTCGCCCCGGCCGATGTTCTCGGACCCCTCGAAGAGCAGGTGCTCGAAGAAGTGCGCGAAGCCGCGGCGGTCGGCCGCCTCGTCCTTGCTTCCCACGTGGTACATCACGCTCACCGCCACGATCGGCGTGCTGTGGTCCTCGTGGAGGATCACATGCAGTCCGTTGGGCAGGTCGTGCTCGGTGAAACTGATGGTGCGCATCTGCGCCGGTGCCGTGATGGCGGTCATGGCGAGCAGGGGTGTAAGGGTGGCGGTCCTCATCCCGGGGGAAGCGTTCGGGGTCGCGAAGGTAGCACCCGGCCCCGCCCCGCACCGGCGC
>JBIJCH010000147.1:0-5762 GCA_044344815.1 Flavobacteriales bacterium
TGTCTATCCTGTCGCCATCCCGTAGGCCGCGTTCGTCCGTCCCTTGATCCGGCCCGTCTTCATCAGGCCGTCGTAATGCCTCATCAACAGATGGCTCTCGATCTGCTGGAGGGTGTCCAGCAGCACGCCCACCATGATCAGCAGCGAGGTGCCGCCGAAGAACTGCGCGAAACCCTGCTTCACACCCGCCATCATGGCGAAGGCCGGCAGGATCGCCACCAGGCCCAGGAAGATGGCGCCCGGGAGCGTGATGCGGCTCAACAGGTCATCGATGTGGTCGGCGGTGTGCTTGCCGGGCTTCACGCCGGGGATGAACCCGCCGTTGCGCTTCATGTCGTCGGCCAGCTGGTTGGGGTTCACCGTGATGGCCGTGTAGAAGTACGTGAAGAGCACCACCATGGCGAACAACGTGAGGTTGTACCACCAGCTGGTGATGTCGCTGAAGGTGGCCAGCGAGTCCCAGCCCAGCGAGCTCGCCAGGATCATGGGGATGGTGACGATGGCCTGGGCGAAGATGATCGGCATCACGCCGGCCGCGTTCACCTTGAGGGGGATGTAGTTGCGCACCCCGCCGTACTGCTTGTTGCCCACGACGCGCTTGGCGAACTGCACCGGGATGCGGCGCGTGCCCTGCACGAGCAGGATGTTGCCCGCGATGATCAGCAGCCACAGCACCACCTCGAGCAGGATCACCACCAGGCCGCCGCCGCCGGTGGTGCGGCCCACGAACTCCTGGATGAAGCTCTCGGGCAGGCGGGCGAGGATGCCGATCATGATGATCAGCGAGATGCCGTTGCCCAGGCCGCGCTCGGTGATGCGCTCACCGAGCCACATCACGAAGAGCGTGCTGCAGGTGAGGATCACGATGCTGGTCATCATCCAGAACTGGCCGTCGGGGCGTGCCACCTCGTCCACGTAGGTGTAGATGTAGCCGGGCGCCTGGAAGATGCAGATGAGGATGGTGAGGTAGCGGGTCCACTGGTTGATCCGGCGGCGGCCGCTCTCCTCGCGCTGCATCTTCTGCACGGCGGGCACGGCGATGCCGGCCAGCTGCATGATGATGCTCGCGCTGATGTAAGGCATCACGCCCAGGGCGAAGATGCTGGCGCGGGTGAAGGCGCCACCGGTGAAGATGCTGAGCAGGTCGACCAGGCCGCCGCCGCCACCGGAGGAGGCACTGGCCAGCGCGGCGCTGTTCACGCCCGGCAGCACGATGAAGCTGCCGATGCGGTACACCAGGAGCAGGCCCAGCGTGATGAGGATGCGCTTGCGCAGCTCCTCGATGCGCCAGATGTTCTTGACCGTGTCGATCAGGTTCTTCATCGTCAGCGGTTGACGGTCTCTGCTTTGCCACCCTTGGCCTCGATCGCGGCCTTCGCCGCGGCGCTGAAGGCATGGGCCTTCACGTCGTAGGCGCCCTTGAGCTCACCACGGCCCAGGATCTTCACGAGGTCGTTCTTGGCGATAAGGCCGTTCTCACGCAGGATCTGCGGGTCGATGGCCTTGAGGCCCTTCTTCTCCACCAGGGCCTGGAGCGCGTCCAGGTTGATGCCCTTGTACTCCACGCGGGTGGGGTTGGTGAAGCCGAACTTGGGCACGCGGCGCACCAGGGGCATCTGGCCACCCTCGAAACCGCGGCGGGTATTGTAGCCGCTGGCGGCCTTCTGGCCCTTGTGGCCCTTCGTGCTCGTGCCGCCACGGCCGCTGCCCTGGCCTCGGCCGATGCGCTTCTCCTTCTTCGTGGCCCCTTCAGCGGGCTTCAATTTGCTCAGGTCCATGGGTTCTCGTTGTTGGGGGATCAGGCCTGCTCCTGCACGCTCACCAGGTGCTCCACCTTGGTCACCATGCCGCGGATCTGCGGCGTGGCCTCGTGCTCGACGCGCTTGCCCACGCGGCCGAGGCCGAGGGCCTTCAGCGTGTCCTTCTGGCGCTTGGGGCACTTGATCTGGCTGCCCGTCTGGGTGATGATCAGCTTGCTCATGGTTCCTCGCCGGGTCCCCGGCAGGTGTGTAAGATGCCTTATCCGTTGAACACTTTCTCCAGTTTCACTCCCCGCTGCGCGGCCACACCGGCGGCGTCGCGCATGCTCGTGAGGGCCTCGATGGTGGCCTTCACCACGTTGTGCGGGTTGCTGCTGCCCTTGCTCTTCGCGAGCACGTCGGTCACGCCAACGCTCTCGAGCACGGCGCGCATGGCGCCCCCGGCGATCACACCGGTACCATGCGCGGCGGGCTTCAGCAGCACCTTCGCACCGGCGAACTTGCCCTCCTGCGCGTGCGGGATGGTGCCCTTGCGCACGGGGACCTTCACCAGGTTCTTCTTGGCATCGTCGATGCCCTTGGCGATCGCCTCCTGCACCTCCTTCGCCTTGCCAAGGCCGTGGCCCACCACACCGTTCTCATTGCCCACCACCACGATGGCGGCGAAGGTGAAGGTGCGGCCGCCCTTGGTCACCTTGGTCACGCGGTTCAGCGCGACCAGCTTGTCCTTGAGCTCGAGGTCGCTGCTCTTCACCTTGTTCATGTTGGAAACTGCCATTGGATCGTGGGGGTCAGAAGTTGAGACCGGCCTCGCGGGCGGCTTCGGCCAGCGCCTTCACGCGGCCATGGTAGAGGTAACCGTTGCGGTCGAACACGACCTTCTCGATGCCGGCGCTCTTCGCCTTCTCGGCGATCGCGGCACCCACCAGCTTGGCCTGCTCCAGGCCGCTGGCGTCGTGCGCCTTGCTGTCCTTCAGGCTCGACGCGCTCACCAGGGTGCGGCCCTGCTCGTCGTCGATCACCTGCACATAGATGTCCTTGTTGCTGCGGTAGACCGTCAGGCGCGGGCGCTCCGGGGTGCCATGCACCTTCTTGCGGATGGTGCGCTTGATCTTGGCGCGGCGGTTGATCTTGCTGAATGCCATGGTGCTCTAGCTTATTTGCCAGCGGACTTGCCGGCCTTGCGGCGTACGTTCTCACCCACGAAGCGGACACCCTTGCCCTTGTAAGGCTCGGGCTTGCGCAGGCTGCGCAGCTTCGCGGCCACAGCCCCGATGAGCTGCTTGTCGGCGCTCTCCAGGCGGATGATCGGGTTCTTGCCCTTCTCCTGGGCGGCGCTCACCTTGATCTCGGCCGGGAGCTCCAGGGCCACCTGGTGGCTGAAGCCCAGGGCGAGCTCCAGGCGCTGGCCTTTCGCGGTGGCGCGGTAACCCACGCCAACCAGCTCCTGCTCGATCACGTAGCCCTCGCTCACGCCCTTCACCATGTTGGCGATGAGCGCGCGGTACAGGCCGTGCTTGGCGCGATGCGGCTTGGCATCGCTGGGGCGCTCCAGGGTGAGCACGCCGTTCTCCTGCTTCAGGGTCATGTCCGGGTCGACCTGTTGCACCAGCGTGCCCTTGGGACCCTTCACGGTCACCAGGTTCTTGTCGCTGATGCTGATCTGCACCCCGTTGGGCACATTGACCGGTGCTTTTCCGATGCGTGACATGGTCGTTCTCCGGGTTTAGCTGACGTAGCAGAGGACCTCACCGCCCACGTTCAGGGAGCGGGCCTCCTTGTCGGTGACCACACCCTTGCTGGTGGAGATGATGGCCACGCCGAGGCCGTTGAGCACGCGGGGAAGCTCCCGCACGTGGGCGTACTGGCGCAGGCCGGGGGAGCTCACGCGGGTGAGCTCGGTGATGGCGTTGCGGCGCGTCTGGGGATCGTACTTCAGGGCGATCTTGATCAGGCCCTGCTTGCCGTCGTCCTCCAGCTTGTAGTTCAGGATGTAACCCTTGTCGAAAAGGATGCGGGTGATGTCCTTCTTGAGGCCGCTGGCGGGGACCTCCACGACCTTCTTGCGCGACTGGATGGCGTTGCGCAGGCGGGTCAGGTAATCGGCGATGGGATCGGTCGTCATGGTAGTATCGCGGTTTACCAGCTGGACTTGGTCACGCCCGGGATCTTGCCCTCGAGCGCCATCTGGCGGAACATGTTGCGGGAGATGCCGAACTGGCGGATGTAGCCCTTGGGACGACCGCTGATGAGGCAGCGGTTGTGCTTGCGCACGTAGCTGCTGTTCGCGGGCAGCTGCTGGAGCTTGTCCCACTCACCGGCGGCCTTCAACGCTGCGCGCTTGGCGGCGTACTTCTCCACCATCTTGGCGCGCTTGCGCTCGCGGGCTTTCATGGATTCCTTGGCCATGGTCTTGCGCTTGTTCGGTTATTTCTTGTCTGCGAAGGGGAAGCCGAAGGCGGTGAGCAGGGCCTTGGCCTCGGCGTCCGTCCTTGCGGTGGTCACGAACGTGATGTCCATGCCCTGGATCCGCGGCGTCTTGTCGATGTCGATCTCCGGGAAGATGATCTGCTCCTTCACGCCGAAGGTGAAGTTGCCGTTCCCGTCGAAGCCCTTGGGCGCCACACCGCGGAAGTCGCGGGTGCGGGGCAGGGACACCGCGATCAGGCGGTCGAGGAACTCGTACATGCGGTCGCCGCGGAGGGTGACGCGCGCGCCGATGGGCATGCCCTTGCGCAGCTTGAAGTTGCTGATGTCCTTCTTGGACACGGTGGGCACAGCCTTCTGACCGGTGATCATGGTCATCTCGGTCACGGCGTTCTCCACGATCTTCTTGTCGCCCACGGCGCTGCCAAGGCCCTGGTTCACGCTGATCTTCACCAGGCGCGGCACCTGCATGGGGCTCTTGTACTTGAACTCCTTCATCAGGCCGGGCGCCACCTCGGTGGCGTACTTGGCACGGAGCCTCGGTTGATAGGTCTTCATCACTTGGCGGCCGTTTTCTTGGTCTTCACGTAACGCTCCAGCTTGCCATCCTTGGCGGCCTTGCGGCCCACGCGTCCGGCCTTGCCGGTCTTGGCGTCGATCAGCATGAGGTTGCTGAGGTGGATGGGGCCCTCCTTCTCCACGATGCCGCCCTGGGGGTTGGCCGTGGTGGGCTTGCTGTGCTTCTTGTTGATGTTGAGGCCTTCCACGAGTGCGGTCATCCGCTCCCGGTCCACCTCGAGCACACGGCCGGAGTCGCCGCGGTTCTCACCCGCGAGCACCTTCACCATGTCGCCCTTCTTGATGTGTGTCTTGTTCTGCATGGCTCGCTGGTCTTAGAGCACCTCGGGGGCCAGGGAAATGATCTTCATGAACTTCTTGTCGCGCAGTTCCTTGGCGACCGGACCGAAGATGCGGGTCCCCTTCATCTCGCCGGCGGCATCGAGGATCACCACGGCGTTGTCGTCGAAGCGGATGTAGCTGCCATCCTTGCGGCGGAGCTCCTTCTTGGTGCGCACCACCACGGCCTTGTGCACGGTGCCCTTCTTGGCGCTGCCGTTGGGCAGGGCGTCCTTGATGGTCACCACCACCGTGTCACCCACACCGGCATACCGGCGCTTGGTGCCGCCCAGCACACGGATCACCAGCACCTCCTTGGCGCCGCTGTTGTCCGCTACGTTGAGTCGTGATTCCTGTTGGATCATGGCTTCTCTGGGTGTTCCGGGGGCGGGTCTCCATGATGCGCACGGTGTCGCCCACGTTGGCCTCCTCCTTCTCGTCGTGCGCCATGAACTTGCTGGAGAGCTTCACGAACTTGCCGTACTTCTTGTGCATCACGCGGCGCTCCACGATCACCGTGATGCTCTTGTCCATCTTGTCGCTCGTCACGACGCCGATGCGCTCTTTCCTGAGGTTGCGTTCCATGGCGCTCTTCATTTGGTGTTGGCGAGCTCGCGCTTGCGCAGCTCGGTGAGGATGCGCGCCACCTCCTTGCGCTTGGAGCGCAGCTGCATCGGG
>JBIJCH010000211.1:0-4824 GCA_044344815.1 Flavobacteriales bacterium
TTCGCCCCATGTCGAAGTTCCGTGCCGCCTGGTCGTTGCTGTTGCTGGCTATGCTCGCCGCCTGCGAGGGTCGCAAGGACCCCTGCACGGCCTTCTTCCAGCCCTACCCCGACATGGTCTCGGACCGGTACCGCACCGAGAAGAACGCCCAGCTGCTGGACGGCATGGCCGCCTACGGCATCGGCGACCATGCCACGGCGGCCGAACGCCTCAAGCTGTACGTGGAGAACAAGCGTGACGACGATGCCGCGCGGCTCTACCTGGCCTGTTCCTACCTCGCCATCGGCAAGCCCTACGATGCCGAGCTGCAGCTCGACTTCCTGGAGAAGAGCACGCGCCCCGGGTTCCGCGACCAGGTTGACTGGTACAACGCGCTGTGCTGGACCTGCAGCGGGCAGTACGGTCGTGCGCTCGAGCAGTGCGACAGGATCCTGGCCGCCAAGGTCCACACCTACTCGGCGGATGCCGCGCGCTTGAAGGAGGCGCTGCAAGGCCGATGAACACCGCCGATGAGCGCCTGCTGGAGGGGCTGCGCACGGCCCTGCAGGGCGAGCTGCCCGGGCACGATGCCTTCCTGCACCTCAGCGGCTACAAGCGCCCGGACCTGGAGGCCGCCCAGCGCCTGAACCCGGCACCGCGGGAGAGCGCCGTGCTCGCGCTGGTGTACCCGCGTGCGGGGAGCCTGCACACGCTGCTCATGCTGCGTCCGCAGTACGACGGCGTGCACAGCGGGCAGGTGGCCTTCCCCGGAGGCAGGCGCGAGGATCAGGACCGTGACCTGCGCGACACCGCCTTGCGCGAGTTCAGCGAGGAGACCGGGGCCCCGGCAGCTGACTTTGATGTGCTCGGAACGCTAAGTCGCGTGTACATCCCCCCCAGCCGCTCACTGGTGACACCGTTCGTGGCGTGGGCGCCGGCGCTCCCCCCCACCACGCCCGACCCGCGCGAGGTGGCCGCCCTGATCGAGACCCCGCTGGACGAGCTCATGCGCCCGGACGTGGTTCAGGTGCGGAGGCAGTACATACAGGTGCTGGGGCGCGAGGCCGAGATCCCCTACTTCGACCTGCAGGGGCATGTGGTGTGGGGCGCCACCGCGATGATGCTCGCCGAACTACGCGAGCTCCTGCACCGGCTCCGGTAGGCCGAAGGCCTTGCGGAAGCGTGCGTTGGGCACCAGGCCCCGGGCGTCCTCGCTGAACTCGGGCTTCAGCCGCTTCACGAAGTACATGTCTATCCTCCCCTTGTTCTTCGCTTCGACCTGGCCGCGGTGCACGCACTCGAAGTGGTCCTTCAGCAGCGCGTAGGTCGCGCCGCTCACGTTCACCTCACCGGGCTCCCCGCTGCTCTCCATGCGGCTGGCGGTGTTCACGGCGTCGCCCCAGATGTCGTAGGCGAACTTGCGCTTGCCCACCACGCCGGCCACCACCGGACCCGAGTGCAGGCCGATGCGCAGGATCCACGGCTCCTTGCCCTTCGATTCGTGGTCGCGCCGCCATTGGTCCATCATCTCGCGCACCTCCAGGGCGGCCATCACCGAACGGATGGCGTGGTGCGGATCGCCGGATGGCACCCCGCTGGCGCACATGTAGCTGTCGCCGATGGTCTTGATCTTCTCGATCCCGTAGCGGCCGATGATCTCGTCGAACTTGATGAAGCACTCGTCCAGTTCGTTCACCAGCTCCTCCGGGGTCATCTTCTCGGCGGCCTTGGTGAAGCCCTTCATGTCGGTGAACATCACGGTGACCTCGTTGTGCCGGCGCGCGGTGGCCTTGCCCTTGTCCTTCAGCTCCTCGCTGATCTCCTTGGGCAGGATGTTCAGCAGCAGGTCCTCGATGCGCACCTTCTGCCCCTCGATCTCCTTGGCCTGCGCCACCACCTCGGCGGTGCGCTCCTGCACCTTGCGCTCCAGGATCTGGTTGCGCAGCTTCAGCTGGCGCTCGCGCACCTTGATCCAGCTGAACACGCTCACCGCGATCACCAGCGCGAGCGCGGTGTAGAACCACCAGCTCTGCCACCAAGGCGGCAGGATGGTGAACCGCAGTTCGGCAGGCTTCTCGCTCCACAGACCCGCCCGGTTCATGCTTTTCACCTTGAAGGTGTAGGAACCCGGCGGCAGGGCCGGGTAATAGGCGTCCGTTTCGTTGGTGAGCGGCTGCCAGTCGCTGTCGAGGCCTTCAAGCATGTAGGCATAGCGCACCGCCCCGGGGTCGCTCAGGCTCACCGATCCGTACAGGATCCGGATGCTGCGCTCGCTGTGGCTCAGGCGAAGGGCCTGCTCCAGGGGGCGGTCCTCCAGGTTCACGCTGAGGCCGCGCAGGGCCACCAGCGGGGGAAGTGCCTTCACGCCGCCTTTCTCGGGCACCACCCGGGTGGCCCCCTTGGCGGTGCCGAACCACAGGTCGCCGTTGCGCGTGAGGCACACGGCGTTGGGCTTGGCCTCCACGCCGATGAAGCCGGAGCGTTCGGTGTACGCCAGGAAACCCTGCTGGCCCGGCCGCCAGCTGTTGAGGCCGCTCACCGTGCCGATCCATACGGCCCCATCGCCATCGCGGGTGAGCGAGCGGATGGTGTTGTCCATCAGCCCCTCCTCCTTCGTGTACGTGGTGTCCTGCCTGCCATTGCGCAATACCACCAC
The DNA here is from genome assembly GCA_044344815.1 of Flavobacteriales bacterium. Classification (GTDB taxonomy): domain Bacteria; phylum Bacteroidota; class Bacteroidia; order Flavobacteriales_F; family PHOS-HE28; genus PHOS-HE28. Next base: position 2,636 of record JBIJCH010000211.1, read on the forward strand.
GCCTTGGTTCATGGTACCCACCCACAGGCGGCCCTCGCTGTCCTGCACGAAGCAGGAGGGCGTCAGCGCCCGGCCCAGGTCCACCCGCGCGGCCTTGCCGTTGTCGAGCCGGGTGATGCCCTTGTCCTTGCTGCCCACCCAGATGGTCCCCTTGTCGTCGCGGAAGAGCGCGGTGACGGGCGTGGTGGGCACGCCGTCGTCCTCGCCGTACACCATGGGCGGGGCACCGGTGGAGTAGCGGCGCAGACCGGTGACGGTGCCCACCCACAGTTCGCCCGGCTGCCCAACGGCCAGCGCGGTGACCTTCCCCCGGGGGATGAGCACGTCGAGGTCGGGGTGCGGGATGGGCTGGAAGGCCGATGGGTCGAGGTCGACCAGGCCGTTGGTCTCGGACCCGATCCAGATGTTGCCCAGCGCATCCTCCACGATGCTGCGCACCCGCGAGGTGCGCACCGTCTGCAGGGTCTTGATCATGCCCGTGCCCTGCACCTTGGGGTCGAGGATGCTCACGCCGCCGTCCGTACCGAACCAGAGCCTTCCCCCGCGGTCCTCCATCACCGCCCACACCTGCTGGTCCAACAGTCCGTCCTGTTCCAGCAGGTTGAGGAAGCGTTCGCCCTTGAAGATGATGAGTCCGTAATCGCTGGTGGCGAGGAGCATGTTGCCCTCCCGGTCGCGGGCGAACTTGCGCACCTGCAGGCTCTCGAGGCCGTTGCCCGGGTGGTAGTGGCGGCGCACCCCGTTGAGGCCGATCACGGCGGCTCCCCCGCCCCAGGTGCCCACCCACACCTGGCCGGCGGCATCCTCGCCGAAGCACGAGACCAGGTTGCTGGGCAGCCCGTTGTCGGTGTTGTAGTTCACCACCTGACCGGTGCGGTGGTCCAGCACGTAGGCGCCGTTGCTGATGGTGCCCACCCACAGGCGCCCTTCGCCGTCCTCGTAAAGGGCGTTCACCCCGAGCACGTCCTGCAGGCCCTTCCACTCGAGGGAGGTGAAGCGCTTGGTCGCGGGGTCCCAGCGCTTAAGGGTGCCGCCATCCTCCAGGAAGGCGAGCGTTCCATCTTGGAATCGCCGCACATCGAGCAGGTGCTCGAGCAGCCCCTGCTCACTGCCGTACCGCGCGGCCGTAAGCGCTCCATCTTCACCCACCGCGGTCACGTGCAGGGCGCCCTGGCCCATGGTGGTGATCCACAGTGAACCATCGGCGTCCTCCACGATGCCCGTGATGTCGCTGGTGAGCGCCTCGCCGCCAGGCCTGGCCACCAGGAAGGTGCGGCCTGTGCGCAGGCTGATCCCGCCACCGCTGTGTCCGGCCCAGAAGCGCTGCGCCCGGTCGATCAGCAGGCAGCGCACCCCTTTGGGCGCAAGGCCTTCCTCCGGCCCATAGGTGCGCACCCCCACCCGCTCCCGTCCATCAAAGCTGGCCAGGCCGTCCTCGGTGCCCAGCCACACCAGACCGGTGCTGTCCTGCAGCACGCTGTACACGTTGCTCGTGGGCAGCCCGTTCTGTACGTCGAGCCGTTCGAAGTAGAAGCGCTGCGCCTGGAGGCAGAAGGCGAACGTGCAGCCGATGAGAAGGGCCGGTAGGCGCATGCGGTGCTTGGTGTCAGCGGGTGAGGTCGTAGAAGCTTGCCTCGGAGCCGGCGGCGTCGCTCACCACCAGGGTGTTGCTCACGCTCTCGCTGTAGTTCTGGATCAGGTTCTTCAGGGGGCCGTAGTTGTAGAAGGAGTAGATGTCGTCCTTCTTCCCGTCCACGGGTATCCAATAGCTCTTGCCGCCCACGGTGCGCCCGTGCCCGGCGTACCACACCAGCACGGTGTTCACCTTGTTGGTGCGCACCAGGTCGCGCAGTTCGCTGCTGAAGAAGCGCTCCAGCTGCTGCTTGCTCAGGTTCTTCTTGGTGATGGTCTTCTGCACGTTGTACTTGGCGAAGGCCTTCTGCATCTTGGCCACATCGCTGCCCGATCCCTGCAACGCCGGGAAGCTCTTGTAGTCACTGTTCTCGATGTAGATCACCCACGTGGTGCCCGAGGACACCGCTGCGCCCGCCACGGGCTTCTCGGCCGGCTTCTCCGCGGTCCTGGTGTCCGGTGATGTGGTCTCCACGGGCTTCACCACGGCCACCGCCTCGGCCTTGCGCTGCAGCTGGTACACCACATCGGTGCCGTTGCCGAACTGGTCCTCGGCC
>JBIJCH010000205.1:0-4875 GCA_044344815.1 Flavobacteriales bacterium
CGAGTTGCCCTGAGCTCAGGTGCCCAGCACGAAGACCGCGGGGCGCTTGCCCAGCACCGGCACCGCCGAGCGCCATTCCCTCACCGTGCGCGTGCGGATGAGCGCATCGGGCTGCGTGATGTTCACCGCCAGGCACAACCGCGTACCGTCCTGGCAGGTCTGGAGCAGGTCGTGCAGCATGGCATCGTTGCGGTACGGTGTTTCGATGAAGAGCTGTGCCGCGCCCGTACGCTGCGCCTCGGTCTCCAACCTGCGGATGGCCTGCCGGCGCTGGTCGGGCTTCACCGGCAGGTAGCCATGGAAGCTGAACCGTTGTCCGTTGAGCCCGGAGGCGGCCAAGGCGAGCATCATGGCCGATGGACCGGTGAGGGGCACCACGGCGATGCCTGAGCGGTGCGCGGCCGCCACGAGCTTCGCCCCGGGGTCGGCGATGGCCGGCATGCCGGCCTCGCTCACCAGCAGGCCTTCCCGGTCGCGCAGCAGGCGAACGAACGCCCCGACCTCCGGCTCCTCCGTGTCCTTGTCCAACCGGTGGATCTCGAGGGGGGCAAGGTCGAGGCCCGGCACCATGCGGCGCAGCATGCGGCGCGCCGTGCGCTCGTCCTCGGCGAACACCAGACGCACCCGTGAGGCCAGCGCGATGTTCTCCGGCGGAAGCTGTTCGGTCCCGCCATGCTCACCGAGCCACACGGGCATCAGGTACAGCCGTCCTTCAGCCATGGCGCACAAGGTCGGCGGCCAATACTGCGCAGGCCTCGTCCAGCATCCTGTACACCGCCTCGAACCCCTCATCGCCGCCGTAATACGGGTCGGGCACCGACAGGCCGGCCCGCTCCGGTGCGAGGTCCATGATCAGTGAGACCTTGGCGGCCAGCTCCGGCGAAGGTGCCAGGGCGAGGATGTCGGCCAGGTTCTGCTCATCCATGACCAGGATGCGGTCGAACCGGTGCAGGTCATCCACCACGAACTGCCGCGCGCGCAGATCGCTGATGTCGATGCCATGTCGTTGCATCGCGCGCACGGCCCTGCGATCGGGCGCTTCGCCCCTGTGATGACCGCTCGTGCCCGCCGAATCGGTGGTGACGGCAAGGCCCCGCTCGCGCACCAGGTGGCGCAGCACGCCTTCGGCCATGGGGGAGCGGCAGATGTTCCCCAGGCACACCATCAGGATCCTCGTGCTCATGCGTGGCGTTCGTTGCTGCAAAGGTGCGCGGGCCCGATCATCGCCGGTCCCGGTTCCAGGCAGGATGACCAACTTGGGGCCGTGGATAAGCGAAGGCGGCCGCGGATGCACGATGACCTCGATGCCTCCGTGGGCCCGGGTGCATCGGTCGGTGGTGACCGCGCGGCATGGGCCCTCGTGGTGGTCGTCCTGTTGGGCCTTGTGGCGCTGTATGCACGCACCTTCGACTACGGCTTCACCGCGTGGGACGATACCGGCCATGTGTCCAACGATCCGCTGCTGGGCCCCTTGGGACCGGAGCAGGTGCGCGTCTAGCTCGGCGCCAGCCCGAACCAGGTCGGAAGGGGTGAAGGAGCTGGAGCCCTTCGTCGGTCTGCCCGGTGCGGACACGGAACTCTATGCCAGCATGGCGTTCGGTCCGATGCACACCGGGCGCTGGAGGAGGCCATCGCACTGGCCGATACGGCGACCGCACGCGAGCCGCAACGGCATGAGATCTGGTTGAATCGCGTGCACTGCCTGGCGCGTGCCGGTCGACCGGAGCAGGCCCTGGCGGCGCTGGACGTGGTGAAGGGTTCCGGAAGCGATGAGGCCGAGGCGTGGTACACCAGCCCGTTCGTGCGCCTGCTGCAGGGCGACACCGCCGCGGCCTGCGCCGATGGGCGGCGCTCACTGGAATGGCCGTTCAAGGACGCCGAGGCGGAGCGTGCGCGGCGCGCCTTCATGGACCGGTTCCGCCGGTAACGACGAAGCCCCCGGAGCGACCGGGGGCTTCGCAGAAATGTTCTGGTACGCTCAGTGGATGCTGAGCTTCTTCTCCAGGTCCTCCAAATAGCCGCGGAACTGCTTGTCCGTCTCCTGCAGGTTGTTCACCGTACGGCACGCATGGAGCACCGTCGCGTGGTCCTTGCCGCCGCAATGGGCACCGATGCTCGCCAGGGAGCTCTTGGTCATCTTCTTGGCGAAGTACATCGCGATCTGGCGGGCCTGCACCACCTCGCGCTTCCGTGTCTTGCTCTTCAGAAGCTCGATCGGCAGGTCGAAGTAGTCGCACACCACCTTCTGGATGTAGTCGATCGACACCTCGCGGGCGGTGTTCTTCACGAACTTGTCGATCATCTGCTTGGCCAGCTCCAGGTTCACCGCGCGCTTGTTCAGCGAGCTCTGCGCGATGAGGCTGATCATCGCACCCTCCAGTTCGCGGATGTTGGTGGTGATGCTGTAGGCCAGGTATTCAACGACCTCCTTGGGCAGTTCGATGCCCTCGGCGTACATCTTCTTTTCATGCGAGTCTCGAGGCCAGGGGTTTGCAGATCGGCGCTCAAGCCCCACTTGAAGCGGGAGAGCAGCCGTTGCTCCATCCCCTGCATCTCCACCGGCGCCTTGTCGCTGGTGATCACGATCTGCTTGCCGGTCTGGTGCAGGTGATTGAAGATGTGGAAGAAGACATCCTGTGTTTTCTCCTTGCCAGCAAGGAATTGAACATCGTCGATGATCAGCACGTCCATCATCTGATAGAACTGGCTGAAGTCGCCAACGGTGTTGTTCTTGACCGCCTCGATGAACTGTTGGGTGAACTTCTCGGCGGGAACGTACAGGATGGTCTTCTCCGGATGATGCTTCTTGATCTCGATGCCGATGGCGTGGGCGAGGTGGGTCTTGCCCAAGCCAACACCACCATAGATAAGAAGGGGGTTGAACGCGGTGCCGCCGGGTTTCTGTGCCACGGCGTAACCGGCGCTGCGGGCCAGTCGGTTGCAGTCGCCCTCGATGAAGTTCTCGAACGAGTAGTTCGGATTGAGGTGCGACTCGACCTTGATCTTGCGAAGGCCTGGTATCACGAACGGGTTCTTGATCGGACTGTTGGCCACATCGATCGGCAGGCTCACGGCCGGGTTCTTCACCTCACGCGCATTGCTCGTGGGCACCTTCACCGTGTACGGGTTGGCGTTCTGGAAACCGTTCTCCATCACGATGGAGTACTCCAGGCGACCGTCGGCGCCCAGCTCCTTCTTGATGATCTTCTTCAGCAGCCCGATGTAATGCTCCTCCAGCCATTCGTAGAAGAACTGCGAAGGCACCTGGATCGTCAACACGTTGTCCACCAGCTTCATGGCCCGGATCGGTTCGAACCAGGTCTTGAAGCTCTGCGGGCTCACGTTGTCCTTGATCACCTCCAGGCACCGTTCCCAGGTCTTCTCGTGGTCTCTCTTCATGGGCGGGTCAGGGGGTTAGCGAGTTGGTCCGGCGTTCTGTGCGATCCTTCTGTATCCGTTGCTGCACAAGGGCTTCCGCGTAGAAGGGTCGCAAATATGGACCGAAGGAAGTGAAAAAAAAAGCCAGGGGGTACTTGACGGTTCAGAAATTTTTTCCATCCGCTTAACGCAGGGGTGCTCCTTCTGAAACCCTTGTCCGGCGCGGCTTGCGGAACGGGCACGTCCGAACGGGCACGCCCACGGCACCGCCGCGCGCACACCGTTCGCATGAACGGTGAATAACGCTGTTGAACAATGCGGCGTGACCATGTGCCCGGGCTGTGCGGTGAAGTTACGCCAAGGACATGGCGCGCCGCAAACCGGGGCCTGTCCGTGCGGAGGCTCCTAACTTCCCGGCCATGTTCACTCACGAGACCACGCTGCGCGTACGCTATGGCGAGACCGACCGCATGGGGTACGTGTACTACGGCACCTACCCGTTGTACTACGAGGTGGGACGCGTGGAGGCGTTGCGGTCGCTGGGCTTCCCGTACCGTGCGATCGAGGAGGGCGGCGTGATGCTGCCTGTGCACGACATGCAGGTGAAGTACCATCGGCCGGCGCGGTACGACGACCTCCTCACCGTGCGCACCACCATCATCGCACCACCCACGGTGCGCATCACCTTCCGTTACGAGGTGCTCAACGCGTCCGGCGACCTGTTGAACGAGGCCACCACCACGCTCGTGTTCGTGGACATGGCCACGGGCAGGCCCAGGCCCGCGTTGAAGGAACTGTTGGACGCATTGGCGCCCTACTTCACCTGATCCACGGTGATGCCGCGCAGCCGCCAGCGGGCCGCCAGCGCATCGATGCTCCCGAGCGGCACCGCAAGCAGCAGCTTGCAGGGATCGCCGAACGCTGCGTCCCGGACCGAACCGCCGAGCCTCATCACCTCCTGGCGCATCTCATCCACCTGCGCATAGGTGCATGTGGCCCGCAGATCCCGGGTGAGCAAGCGATCCACGATGGTGGCCTGGTCCAACGCGGCCTGCGCCGCCTCGCCATACGCATGCACGAGCCCCGCCTTGCCGAGCAGCGTGCCGCCGAAGTAGCGCACCACCACCACGGCCGTGAAGGCCAGGTCCATCGCCTGGATCCTCCGGAGGATCGGACGTCCCGCCGTGCCTGACGGTTCGCCCGCATCATTGGCACGGTACTGCAGGCCATCGGGACCCAGCACCCAGGCATGGCACACGTGCCGCGACGAGGGATGCTCATGCGCGATGGCCTCCAGGCGTTGCTTGAACGCGGCCTCGTCGGCGATGGGGAAGGCCCACGCATGGAAGCGGCTGGCCTTCTCGCGCAGGTACCCTTCGCCTGCGGTGCCGAGGGTGCGGTAATGGTCGTTGCTCATGCGTGGGCCGACATGATCAGCAGCAGCGCGAGCACCGAGACCCCGATGCCCGCCAGGTGAACGGGGCGCGGCCGCTCCTT
>JBIJCH010000149.1:0-5686 GCA_044344815.1 Flavobacteriales bacterium
CCTTCGTGCTGGTGCTCTACACCTTCGACCGGCACCCCGAGCGAAGGATCGCCGTTCAGTACCTTTCGCTGAACGACCGCCGATGCATCGACGCGGAGCTCGCCCAACAGCCATGATGCTGCGCGCCCTGATGGCCTGCGCGGTGCAGCTCGGGCTCGTGCATGCGGCCGTCGCCAACATGGCCTCGTCGGAGGTCTTCGGCTCACGGGGGGCCGCACCGCTGGTGAGCCGCCAGCTGGAGGTGCTGGGCGAGCGGCTCCACATCCTGGGCTTCGGCCGGCTGGACAGTGCGATGGTGCATGCGAGCTACCGGATCCTCGTGCCTCCGGGTGTGCACGGCGCGCTGCCCTTGCTGTTCGTGGCCCTTGAGCGGCAGGGTCCGCTGCGGGTGCTGTTCAACGGCCGCCCGGTGGAGCTGGGTCCGCTGCCGCCGCTCGACCCCGCCACCTACCTCGCCCACGACCACGGTCGTGCCGATGAGCTTGTGGTGGGTTACCACGGCGGCAATGGCGGCTGGGTGTACGATCTGAAGGACCTGCAGGCCTTCACCTTGGACATGACGCCCGGCGAGCACACCGTGGACGTGACCTACAACGCCGCGCCCTGGATCGATCGCGGTCACTGGGTGCGCGAGCACAGCATCCGCTACTCCCTGTCGCCCGCGCGGCACTGGAAACGCTTCGGTCCGCTGGAGGTGATCGTGGAAACGCCCGAGGCCGAAGGACTCTTCCGCACCACGCTCGGCGCACCAACGGTGGGTGGCCTGCCCGGCCGGGCGGTGTGGCGGTTCGCGGAGATCCCCGCCGACGTGATCACCGTGGGCTTCACCCCGCAGGTGGGTCCGCTGGCGCGCGGGCTCATGGGCCTGAGCCCCTTCGGCATCGCGCTGCTGGTGGGGATGGTGCTGCTGTTGCTGCACGTGCGCTGGATGCACCGCTTCCGCCTGAACGGCCACACGGGCATAAGCGTGCCCCTGGTCGTGGGCGTGCTGCTGGCCCCGTTGGGCTTCCTGTTCGCCTTCCTCGTCGGGTACGACCTCATCGACCTGGCCATCGGGCCCGATGCCGGGCGCTTCCACGGGTACACCTTCCTGTACATGGGTTTCTACCCGCTGATCATGCCCTTGTACGCGGTGGGTTGCTGGCTGCTGGACCGGCACTGGAAGCGGCGGATGGAACGCGGATTGGCCATCGCGCCGTGATCGGCACACCGATCGCTTACATGGGCACATGCCCCTGGCCGTCCGCCGCTTCGCTTGGCTCATCCTTTCGTTGACCCTGACCTCGGTCCATGTGAGCGGTCAGGTGAGGCCTTTGCCAACGGGCGTGTTCGCAGGGCTCCGTTGGTTCAAGGAGAGCGACGGTGACTGGAACCTGCAACGCGACCAACCAAGCCTCGACTATCAGCTCGACAAAGGCTGGGGGGTGCTCCTGCTCTACAGCAAGGAGGTGAACGACCGCCTTGGATTCACCGTGGAGACCGGAGGGTGGTGGTTCAAGAACAACAGCATCGGCACCTTGCCAACCGGGGAGCACTTCGACCAGCGGGCGATCGCCTTACCGCTTATGATCGGCGCCACAGCCACGGTGTTCCGCAACAGCAGCCTCAACCTGTATGTCGACCTGAACGGCGGCCTATCGCACACCCAATACATTCAGCGCCTTGATGTGGGCGGAGTGCGCGTCGAGCACCGGAACGAACCGATCTATGGGGCCACCGTCGTTCTGCTCATCAAGCTCTTCCCAGTCCAAGGCCTACCAGGCTCGAAGACCGGACCTCGTCTTGGCACCAGCTTTTTCAACGTGGGCGGTCGGTCCCTTCAGTCACTTTACGGAACGACCTGGTGAAACCGGCCACGGACCAGCACATCCTTCTGACGGTCGAGCATCAGGGAACCGAACAGCGTCCGGCATCTCTTCCGGCTCCATCCCCCCGGGTTCCCTGCTGGTCGGGACGGGCGGTGCGGGCCGCCCTGGATGGACCACCTTTCCCCCATGGCGCTTGAGGTGGTGCTGCACGCCCGGGCCTCCGACATCGAGGCGGTGTACTTCCGTCATGGCCACTTCAACCCGTGGCGCAGCGCGGCCTTGGCCCGCGAGCGGCGCATGATGACCGGGGGGATCGCCCTGGCCGCGGTGCTGCTGGGCCTGGGGTGGTGGCTGCAGGGCGCGGCCGCCGCGTGGGAGATGCTGTCGGCCCCGGTGGCGCTCCTATCGTTCGGGGTCTTTGGGCGTTCGGCCTGGCGGCTTGGGCGCTCCCGGCGGCGCATCCGTCGGTTCGCCCGAAAGGTCGAGGCGGCCGGTCCGGCCCGGCTGAGCATGGACGACGAGGGCTTCATCCTGGTGTACGCGGGAGAACGCCACCAGGTGCCCTGGACCCTGGTGCGCACCGCCAGCCACGCCCACGACGTGGTGTTCCTGGAGGCCGACACCAGCTACCTCTTCCCCCGGTCGGCCATGCCCGCCGAGGCCTTCGAGGAGCTGCTGCGCCTGGTGCGCCGGCATGTGCCCCTGCTGAAGCCGCTGCCCCGGTAGCCTGGGGCCCCTGCGTCGCCTGCCGAAGCCCCCGGCGCAGGCAAGGCCCCTACCTTCGTGCCCGCCCCGATGAAGCCCCGCGAGATCGCCGCGCTGCTGCGCATGGAGGTGCTGCTGGACCTGCGCCAGAAGCACGCCTGGGGCGGCATGCTGCTGTACGTGGTGAGCGCCGTGTACGTGTGCTTCCTGGCCGTGAAGGGCGGGCTGGGCACCGCCACGTGGAACGCGCTCTTCTGGATCATCCTGCTCTTCGCCGCCTTCAACGCCCTGGCCCGCAGCTTCCAGCGCGAGGACCAGGGCCGCCAGCTGTACCTCTACACCCTGGCCGACCCGCGCAGCGTGGTGCTGGCGCGCACCCTGTACAACGCCGCCACCATGACGGTGCTGAGCCTGCTGAGCCTGCTCTTCTTCACCCTTTTCATCGGCGGTGAGGCGATGGAGCAGGCCGACCTGCCGCAGTTCCTCGGGGCGGTGGTGCTGGGCGGCATCGGCTTCGCCACGGTGCTCACCCTCATCAGCGCCATCGCCGCGCGGGCCGGCAACGGCCTTGGGCTGATGGCCATCCTGGGCTTCCCCATCGTGCTGCCCATGCTCATCGCCGTGATGCGCGCCAGCAAGCTCGCCCTCGACGGCGTGGCCTTCAGTGTGAACGGGAAATACTTCCTGGGGCTGGCCCTGCTGGACCTCATCACCGTGGTCCTGGCCTGGATGCTGTTCCCGTACCTTTGGCGCGACTAGGTGATGAAGCAGTTGTGGTGGAAGATCCTCGCGGTGGTGCTGGTGCTGGCCGCGTCCATCACGGCCCTGAAAGTGCCCCTGAAGCCGGCGCTGGTGCACGTGAGCCCCGACCGCATCGCACCGGGTCCCGTTACGCTGGAAGTGACCGGCTACAACACCGCCTTCCAGGACGGTGTTCGCGTTTTCCTGCTGAACGACGGGCGGTCCGTTTGCCCGGTGACCGTGGAGGTGGTGAACGACCATTTCCTGCGGGCGCGGTTCGAGGTGCCGGCCGGGCTGAAGGCCAGCCTCACCGATGTATGCGTGGGTCCGCTGCGGATGAACGGCGCGCTCTTCACGGAGGGCCTCGGTGACGGCATCGCCGACGGCGGATGCGGCAAGGGTGGCAAGTACCTCGACCTGCGCTTCGCCTTCCCGAACCGCACGATCCTCTACGAGACCATCCGCAACCTCAACTTCCACGTGCCGATGTGGTTCACCATGATGGTGCTCTTCGGCATCTCGGTGGTGGCCAGCGTGCGGGCCCTGGGGAACAACGACCTGCGGCACGACCTGGCGGCCGACCTGAGCGCGCGCACGGGCCTGGTGTTCTGCACCCTGGGCCTCGTCACCGGCAGCATCTGGGCGCGGGCCACCTGGGGCGCATGGTGGACCAACGACGTGAAGCTGAACGGCGCGGCGGTGAGCGCCCTCATCTACCTGGCCTACCTGGTGCTGCGCGGCAGCGTGCCCGAGCCCGGGAAACGCGCACGGCTGGCCGCGATCTACAACATCTTCGCCTTCGTGCTGCTCATCCTCTTCATCTGGATCCTGCCGCGCCTGAACGAGGTGGACAGCCTGCACCCCGGCAACGGCGGCAACCCCGCCTTCAGCAACTACGACCTCGACAGCACCCTGCGCGTGGTGTTCTATCCCGCCGTGCTCGGCTGGATCGGCATCGGCGTGTGGATGTACACCCTGCGCCTTCGCCTGGCGCGCCTGCAACACCACCTGGACGATGCGAACCTTCCCTAGGCTCCCCGCGTTGCTCATCACCACGCTGATGACCGCCTCCACCTTCGCCCAAAGCGGTGCCCCCGGCTGGCTGGAGGAGCAGCTCTACAGCAGCGGCAAGATCAACACCGTGGTCGCCGTGGTGGCGGTGATCCTGCTCGGCATCGGACTGTGGCTCTTCCGCATGGACCGGCGGATCAAGGACATGGAGGGCCGGATCAAGAAGTGATGCGACCATGAAACGCTCCCACATCATCGCCATCCTCATCATCGCCGTGGCCATCGCCGCGCTGGTGGGCTCCCTGTACGACAGCAGCACCTACGCCGACCTGGACCAGGCGTTCGAGCACCCCGGCAAGGAGTACCACGTGGTGGGCGTGCTCGACCGCAGCAAGGCCATCGTGTACGAACCCTCGCAGAACGCCAGCCTCACGCAATTCAGCATGGTGGACCTCAAGGGCCGCACCTGCACCGTGATGCTGCACAAGGCCAAGCCGCAGGACCTGGAGCGCAGCGAGCGCCTGGTGCTGATCGGCGAGGCGGATGAGAACGGCAACTTCCATGCGCGCGACATGCTCATGAAGTGCCCCAGCAAGTACAACGAGGAGAACAAGGTCACCGGGGTTTGAACGACACCATCGCATACATCGGCGAGCACGCCTGGGCGGGATCGCTCGGCCACGGCCTCGCCGCCCTCAGCTTCGGCGGGGCACTGCTCTCGCTCGCGGCCTACTTTCTGGGTACGCAGCGCGACGACGAAGGCTTCAACGGCCTGGGGCGCCTGGGCTTCCGCGTGCACACGGCCGCGGTGTTCGGCATCATCGGCCTGCTCTTCGTGATGCTGCTGAACCACTGGTTCGAGTTCGACTACGTGTGGAAGCACAGCAACACCGCCATGCCGCTGCGGTACATCCTCAGCTGCTTCTGGGAGGGCCAGGAGGGCTCCTTCCTGCTGTGGACCTTCTGGCACGTGGTGCTCGGGAACATCCTCATCCGTCGCGCCGGCGCCTGGGAGGCCCCGGTGATGGCCGTGTTCGCCCTGGTGCAGTGCTTCCTGGCCACCATGCTGCTGGGCGTGTGGATCGGCGACGTGCGCGTGGGCAGCAGCCCCTTCCTGCTCATCCGCGAGCTGCCCGAGAACATCGGCCTGCCGTGGACGCAGCTCCCCGACTACCTCGCGAAGATCCCCCAGTTCGCCGACGGCCGCGGCCTCAACCCGCTGCTGCAGAACTACTGGATGACCATCCACCCGCCCACCCTCTTCCTGGGCTTCGCCGCCACCCTCGTGCCCTTCGCCTACGCGCTGGCCGGCCTGTGGAAGCGGAAGTACAGCGAGTGGATCGGCCCGGCGCTGCCGTGGACCTTCTTCGGCGTGATGGTGCTGGGCGTGGGCATCCTCATGGGCGGCGCGTGGGCCTACG
>JBIJCH010000150.1:0-5644 GCA_044344815.1 Flavobacteriales bacterium
CTCATCGTTGGGCGGCGTGGTGCCACCGCCGCAGGCCGTCGCGGTGAAGGTGATGGTGTAGGGGCCGCTCGCCAGGCCGCTCTCGAGCACCGGGTAGTAGTAGGTGCCCGCCGGCAGGTCGTTGAAGACGATGATGGGGTTGCCATCGGGGCAGGCACCGGTGGAAGCGGTGTCGTACACGGTGGTGAACAGGCAGTCGTCCACGATGTTGACCACGTATTCCCCGAAGGCCGGGTTGGTGCCGCAGTACTCGATGGTGACATCGGCGCAGGCGGTGATCGTGAAGGCCTCCCACACCGTGTTGAAGCCGAGCTGCTCGCTGTCGGTCGCACCCGTGTTGTCGCCGTTCACGGTCACGCTGCCGGGCACGCTGAGGGCCGCCACTGGCGCATCCACGCACTCGTCATTGGCAGGTGCGGCAGGCGTGCTGAACACGCAGATGTCGAAGGTGGGCGTGGAAGGGCTGCCCGTGCCGTAATCGTACACACGCACCCGGTAGGTGGCGCCCACGGTGAGGCCGGTGGCATTGATGGTCTCCACCCCGCCGGCCACGGTGGCATCGGCGCAGGCGATGTTGGTGCCGTTGCAGGCGCCGGAGCGCAGGTCGACCACCGCATCGAAGGAGGCGGAACCCTCCACGCGAACGGTCATCGCGGTCGCGTTGGCCACAAAGCTGTACCACACGTCGTCATCGGCATCGCCCGTGAAGGTGGCGCAGTTGAGCGCGGGGATGGACTGCGTGGCATTGAACACCGTTCCGGTGACGGGGTTGCAGGAGGTGCCGGCGACCAGGCCGATGGCACCCGCGCAATTGTCGTTCGCCGGTGCGGGAGGCGTGCCGTACACGCAGATGTCGAAGGAGGTGGTGAGCGGGGCGCCCTGGTACCAGTCGTACACACGCACATAGTACGTGGCCCCCACGGTGAGGCCGGTGGCGTTGAGGAACTCGGTGCCGCCATCGAAGGCCTGGTCGGCGCAGGCGATGTTCGTACCGTTGCACGCTCCCGAGCGCAGGTCCACGACGGCATCGTGGTTCGCGCTGCTGGTCACCTCGATGGTGAGCGCGGAGGCGTTGGCCACGAAGCTGAACCACACATCGTCATCAGCCGTGCCTGTGAAGGCGTTGCAGCTGATGCCCGGGATGCTCTGCGAGGCCCCGGTGGCATCGGCGGTGACGGGGTTGCACACCGTGCCCACCACCAGCGGCAGCGCGCCGGAGCAATCATCATTGGCCGGGGGACCTCCGCGCAGCTCGCCGGCCGCACCGGGAGCGCGATAAGGCTTGGCCGCGGGCTGTACTGATTTCTGCATGGGTACCGCGAAGCCGGTGTTCGTGCGGATCCGGGGAGCCTGCTGCAGGGCGGGGGCCTGCTGCTTGCCGGGGGCCTTCAGGGAGCGCCCGCCGGCGAGGGACTGCGCCTCCACCGTGGAGGGCGTTAGGAGCGCCAGGCCGAGGCCGAGCACCAGGGAAAGGGAGTAGGGTCTCATCATCACCGTTCGGGTATTTGGGCGTAGGTGTTCGCCGGCAAAGATGCCCTCGCTACAGGGCCTTCCACCGGCGCGCAACGGTTCTTCATCCACAGGCGGCATTGGAAACGGCACGGCCCTGGCGCGCTGCGCCGGCGGGCTACCTTTGGCCATCATGGACATCCAACTGAACGGGCGTCACGCGCTGGTCACCGGCGCCTCACAGGGCATCGGGCGTGCGGTGGCGCAGGAGCTTGCGTCCTTGGGCGCAAGCGTGACCCTGCTGGCGCGCGATGCGGACCGGCTGACCGCGGCCGCCGGCACGCTTGACCGGTCCCAGGGACAGCAACACCTCACCGTGGCGGTGGACATGGCGGACACGGCGGCGCTCGACCGCGCGGTGCGTGCGCAGCTGGAGGCCCATGGCCCTGTGCACATCCTGGTGAACAACACGGGAGGACCGCCCCCCGGCCTCGCGCACGAGGCCGAGGTGGCGTCCTTTGAACAGGCCTTCCGCCTCCACCTGCTCGCCTACCAGACGCTGGTGCGCGCCGTGGTACCCGGCATGAAGCAGGCCTTGGACGGGCGCATCATCAACGTGATCAGCACCAGCGTGAAGCAGCCCCTGCCCAACCTGGGAGTGAGCAACACCGTGCGCGGCGCGGTGGCCCAGTGGTCCAAGACGCTCGCCAACGAGCTCGGCCCCCATGGCATCACCGTGAACAATGTGCTGCCCGGGGCCACCGAGACCGAGCGGCTGCACGCGATCATCCGCAACAAGGCGGCCAAGAGCGGCATCAGCGAGGCCGAGGCCGCGCACGAGATGATGGTGGAGGTGCCCCTGCGCCGGTTCGCCAAGCCCGCCGAGATCGCCGGTGCGGTGGCCTTCCTCGCCGGTCCCTCGGCGGCCTACATCAACGGCATCAACCTGCCGGTGGACGGTGGCCGCACAGGCTGCCTGTGAGCGTCAGTCCGCATCCTTCGCCACCAGGCGGAAGCCCTTGCCGTGCACGTTGAGGATCTCCACGCCGGGGTCCTCCTTCAGGTATTTCCTGAGCTTGGCGATGTACACGTCCATGCTGCGCCCGTTGAAATAGCTGTCGTCGCCCCACACCTGCTTCAAGGCCTCGTTGCGGGCCAGCAGGCCGTTGCGGTGCTCGCACAGCAGCCTCAGCAGGTCGCTCTCCTTGGTGGTGAGCCTGCGTTCCTGCCCGTTGATGGCGAGCACCTGCTTGCGGGGGTCGAACCGGAAGCGGCCCAGCACATGGTCCCGCGGCGCCTCCCGGTCGCCGGTGAGGCCCTTGGCGCGCTTCAGCACGGCGCTCACCCGCAGCAGCAGCTCCTCCATGCTGAAGGGCTTCGTGAGGTAATCATCCGCGCCGCTCTGGAAGCCGGTGATCGTGTCCTGCTTCATGCTCTTCGCGGTGAGGAAGATGATGGGCGTGCGCTCGTCGTGCTGCCGGATCTCGCGCGCCAGGGTGAAGCCGTCCTTCAACGGCATCATCACGTCAAGGATGAGCAGGTCGAAGGACCCGCCCCGGTAGGCCTCCAGCCCCTGCTGGCCGTCGGCACGCAGGGTGACCTCGTAGCCCTTGGCGGCCAGGTACTGGGCGAGCAGGCTCCCCAGGTTGGGGTCATCCTCGCACAGGAGCAGACGGATCGGTGTGTCCATGTTCGAACGGCAGGTTGATGATGAAGGTGCTGCCCATGCCGGGCTCGCTCTCCACACGGATGGAGCCTCCGTGCTTCTCCAGCACCGCCTTCACGTAGCTGAGACCGAGCCCGAAGCCCTTCACGTTGTGCAGGTTGCCCGTGGGCACGCGGTACAATCGGTCGAAGATCTTGCGCTGGTCGGCCCGGGCGATGCCGATGCCGTTGTCCGTCACACGAACCTCCAGGCGTTCGCTGTCACTGGTCGTGGTGATGAGCACCTCGGGGCTCCCCTCGCAGTACTTCACCGCATTGTCGATGAGGTTGTGGAACACGTTGGAAAGGTGGATGCGGTCGCCCTTCACGTGGGCTAGCTCCGCCCGGAGGTCGGTGCGGATGTGACCGTTCCGCCGCTCGGCCTGGATCGCCGCGTTGCGCACCACCTCGTTCAACAGGGCGTGCATGTCGAGGTCCACCGGGCGCAGGCGCATGCTGCCGCTGTCCAGCACGGCGCTCTGCAGCACGCTCTCCACCAGCACGCCCAGGCGCTTGTTCTCGTCGCGGATCATCCCCACGAACGCACGCTGCTGCCCGGGGCTCTTGGGCACCCCGGGGTCGTTGAGGGCCTCGCAGGCCAGCGCGATGGTGCTGATCGGGGTCTTCAGCTCGTGGGTGAGGTTGTTCACCAGGTCGTTGCGGATGTCGTTCAACCGCTTCTGCCTGTAGATCGTGCGCACCGTGTACACGAAGGCGCCGATGATCAACAGGATCAACAGCGCCGATACGCTCAGCATCGCCCACATGCTCTCCAGCACCATCCGTTTCTGCCCGGGCAGGTGCACATGCAGGAAATAGGGCTCGCCGACCACATCGCTCGGGAACAGGCGCACCCGGTGAGGCGAGGAGGCCACCAGCGCCTCGTCACCGGCCTGTTCCAGCGATACCATCACACCGCGTCCGCCCGCATCGAACACGCCATGGTCCGTGGGCGCCGCGATGCCCCGCCCGCGGAGCTCCTCGGCCAGCAGCGAATCGAGCAGACCGGGGTCGATGCGCTCCATCACCGGGCGCTGCGCGTCGGGGTCGAGCATGCCCTGCAGGATGTCGGTGAGCAGGGCCTCGCGACCGGTGATGCCCGGATCATGGCGCATGGCGCTGTCGGGCGCGATCACCCGCTGGTCCATAGGGCGAAGGATCGTGATCCTCCCGTCGGGGGTGAGCACGCGCACCTCCTCGGCCCCGGTGGAGTCCGACAACACCTCGGCGGGCGCTTCCATGATGCGGTGGTGCTCGATGTGACCACGGATGCCCTCCGCAGCGTCCAGCCGTTCAATGCGCTCGCTCACGGCCACCAGGGCCGCATCCACCGCCTGGCCCAGCTGGGCATCGCGCAGGGTGATCGTGTCGCTCACCCACCGCCATTGGATCAGCACCAGCCCCACGAGCGCCACCGTGATGGCCGCGACGAGCCCGGCGATCAGGCGCTTGTCCATGGCGGACGAAATTACCCCGGGGCCCCGCGGCGCCAGGCGCTTAACGTTCTTTAACGCTTGTTGGCCAGGGCTTAACAGCCGCTCGCACCGGCCACCGCCACCTTCGCACCGCAGCACCACGCCATGCGCACCCTGAAGCATCTGCTTGTGACCATCGCCATGCATGCAGCGCTGCATGCGCTCGGGGGCGACGCTGTCCTCGGCGTCATCCGCACAGGCACTGCCACCCCGCTGCGCGAGCCCACCATGGCCGCGGCCCGGCCGCGGCTCGTTAACGCGGGCGACCGCCTTCGGCTCGCCTTCGAACTGCCGGGCTCCGGTGCAGCCATCGTCACGCTCAGCGATGCCAGCGGGCGTGTGCTGCTGCGCGAGCGTGTGCAGGGCGCCGGCCCGCAGGTGCGCACCATCCGGACATCCCATGCCCTTCCGGGCGCATACACCATGCGCATCGAACAGGAGGGCATCACCCTGTCAAGGAAGCTGGTCATCGAACAGGCCTAGGGCCTGGTGAGGTCGGTTCCGGCGCACGCCGGACGACCAGCGCAACAAGGCGTCGGAAGGCTCCCGCTCGGGGGCCTTTCGGCGTGATGGGGAGTATCTTGCGCGCATCATGGTGGAGGTGCTCAACTACATCAACGGTGCGCTGCGCCCTGCGGTGGGCGGCGGCTGGCTCGAGGGCCATGCCCCTGCCACGGGAACGGTGCATGCGCACATCGCGGACAGTGACGAGCGCGACGTTCAGCTGGCCGTGGAGGCGGCACAGGCCGCGCTGCCGGCCTGGAAGGCCCTGGGGACCGAAGGCCGCGCGGCCCTGATGATGCGCGTGGCCGACCTGATGCAGCGCGACCTGGAGCCGCTCGCCAGGGCCGAATCGGTCGACAACGGCAAGCCGCTCACCCTCGCCCGCCGCATGGACATCCCCCGTGCGGTGGCCAACTTCCGCTTCTTCGCCGGTGCCGTGCAGCACTGGGCGAGCGAGGCCCACCTGATGGACGATGTGGCCATCAACTACACCGACCGCCAGCCGGTGGGCG
>JBIJCH010000151.1:0-5643 GCA_044344815.1 Flavobacteriales bacterium
AGGTCGCATGAGCACGCACCGCAAGGCGCTCTTCCTTTACACGGAGCTCGCCCCGTACTTCCTGGCCTGTGTGGAGCGCCTGGTGCGCGACCACGATGTGGAGGTGCACATCGTGCGCTGGCCGGTGAACCGCGAGGCGCCCTTCGAGCTGCGCTTCGCCGACCGGGTGACGGTGTACGAGCGCGATGCCTACGACGACCAGGCCCTGCTGCGGCTGATGCATGAGCTCGCCCCCGACATCGCCTTCGCCAGCGGCTGGGTCGACAAGGGCTACCTGAAGGTGTGCCGAGCGCTGCACAAGGCGGGTGTGCCCACGGTGATGTGCAGCGATACGGCCTGGCGGGGCGATGCCCGGCAGTGGGCCGCGGTGGGGGCCTCGCGCCTCTGGCTCAAGCGTACCTTCAGCCATGCATGGGTCACCGGCGAGGCGCAGGCCCGGTACGCCCGCCAGCTGGGCTTCCCGGCGCTCAACATCCGCACAGGCTTCTACAGCGCCGACACCGACCACTTCCTGCCGCTCGGCACGCAGCTGCTGGCCCGGCGCACCCACCACTGGCCGCACCGCTTCCTGTGCGTGGCCCGCTACATCCCCACCAAGGGCCACCAGCTGCTCTGCGACGTGTTCGCGAAGCTTTGCGAAGATGGCCTGGCCGGCGATTGGGAGCTGTGGATCGCCGGGACCGGCGAGCTGCATCAGCAGGTGATCGCGTCGCCCGCCGGCCGGCACCCGCGCATCAGGCATCTGGGCTTCGTGCAGGTGGAGCAGTTGCCGACCGTGCTGGCGCAGTGCGGCGTGTTCGTGCTGCCGAGCAGCTACGAGCCCTGGGGCGTGGTGGTGCATGAGCATGCCTGTGCGGGCCTCCCGCTGCTGCTGAGCAGTGCCGTGGGCGCGGGCGAGCGCTTCCTGGAGGAGACGGGCAACGGCCACCGCTTCATCGCCGGTGATGCGGGCACCTTGCACACCATGATGCGCATGCTGATGCTGAGCAGCGACGCCGAGCTGCGCACCATGGGGGAGCGGAGCCATGCCCTCGGCGCGCAATGGACCCCGGCGGACTGGGCCAGGGTGGTGATGGACCTGATGAAAGCACGCCGTGAAGCCTAAGCTCCTGGTCTTCATCGACTGGTACCTGCCGGGTTACAAGGCGGGCGGACCCGTGCGCAGCATGGCCAACCTCGTGGACCACCTGCGCGACAAGGTCGACCTGCACATCGTGACCACCGATACCGACTATACGGAGACCGCTCCATACACCGGTGTCGCACCAGATCGATGGACCGTGATGCCGGGCGGGGAGAAGGTGTGGTACGCCTCGCGCAGCGGGGTCAACGCCGTCACCTGGCGGAAGCTGCTGGCGCAGGAGGCCTGGCGCACGGTCTACATCAACGGCCTGTACTCGCGCTGGTTCAGCGTGATGCCGCTGTGGCTGCTGAAGGGCTCGGCGCAGCACCGGGTGGTGGCCGTGCGCGGCATGCTCGCCGCCGGCATGATGAAGCACGGGACCTTGAAGAAGCGCGCCTTCCTCGCCGCGATGCGGCTGCTGGGATGCTACCGCGGCGTCACCTTCCAGGCCACCAATGCCGAGGAGGTGGAGGATGTCAAGCGCTGGATCGGCACGGATGCGGAGGTGGAACTGGTGCCCAACCTGGGCCGGAAGCTTGTGGCGGACGCGCCACCGCAGCGCGTGAAAAAGCCCGGCGAGCTTCGCCTGGTGAGCGTGGCCCGCATCGCCGTGGAGAAGAACACCCTTTTCGCCATCGAATGCCTGAAGCAGGTGCAGGGCCGCGTCACCTTCGACCTGTACGGGCCCATCTACGACGAGGCTTACTGGGCGAAGTGCCGCGCCGCCATCGCGGAGCTCCCGCCCACCATCACGGTGGCGCACAAGGGCACCGTGCCGCCCGAGCAGGTGCCGGAGCTGTTCGCGCACTACCACGCCCTCTTCATGCCCAGCCAGGGCGAGAACTTCGGGCACACGATGGTGGAGGCGCTGGCCACCGGCCTGCCGCTGGTGATCAGCGATCGCACACCGTGGCGTGGCCTGTGCGAACTGAACGCTGGATGGGACCTGCCGCTCGAGGAGCCTTCGTGCTTCTGGGAGGAACTGAACGACCTGGTGGCCTACGACCAGAATGACCTGGATGCCGTGTCACGCGGCGCGTTCGCGCTGGGCAGGCGATATTTGGACGATCCCGCGACCGCCCAACGCACGCTGGACCTGCTGGTGCCATGACCGACCGCAAGCGCGTCGACCTCAGCCGCTTCACCAACGCCGACTTCCCCAAGGGGGCGGGCGCGGTGAAGATGACGCTGTGGTACTTCACCAACGCGCTCTTCTTCCTGAACCCGCTGTTCCCGTTCCGTTCGCCCAAGCCCGCGCTGCTGCGGCTCTTCGGGGCACGGGTGGGGAAGGGGGTGGTGGTGCATCCTGGGGTGAACATCAAGTACCCGTGGAAGCTCACCATCGGCGACCACGTGTGGATCGGGCAGCGCGCCTGGCTCGACAACATCGACCAGCTCATCATCCGTGATCACGTGGTGATCAGCCAGGGCGCCATGATCATCCAGGGCAGCCACAACTACAAGAAGGTCGATTACCCCACCCTCAGCGGACCGGTCGTGCTGGAGGAAGGCAGCTGGGTGGGTGCGGGTGCCATGGTGATGCTCGGGGTGACCCTGAAGAGCCACAGCGTGCTGGCCGCCGGCAGCGTGGCCACGAAGGACCTGGAGCCGTACACGATCTACCAGGGGAATCCGGCACAGCCGGTGCGCGAAAGGGTGATCGAGTAGGTGCGAAAGCGGTCGGGGAGCAATAGGTCAAGGACATTATCGTTGAGCGGGCTGGATCGTATCTCCATGAACCGCCCGGCGCTGATGCTCACTTTGCCGGTTCTTGTCATCGCGTGCTATGCCGCGTTCGCTGCACCGCGTATCAGGATCGATGGTTTCTTAGGCGAGCCCTTCGAGCTATTAGGGCAGACCGACACGCAGTATGCGGAGGACTACTCGCACCTGGCGTTCAAGCGGATCGAGGTTGGTATGACCGAACAGCAGGTACTGGCCATACTGGGTGAACCTCTGTAACGATGGATGCCTTACGGTGGACGCAGCACGCGCAAGAGGTTCCCTGAGAAGGCCCATTTCGTTGGTCTTGCATACAGCAGAAGTCCGACGAGCACGCACTATCGCCTGAGGCAGATCAACTTGGACAACGGTGTCGTCGCAGAGATCAGGGGGTACTTCTATGTCGATTGAGTCCCGGGTGTGCTTTGCCGCTGACATTGCGTTCTTTGCTGTGGGATGTCAATACCCAACGGCGTGAAATTCTCTTTGATCACCGTGTGCTACAAGGCCGGCGAGGAACTGGCCGAGACGTTGGCCAGCGTGCGCGCGCAGACCCATTTGGACATCGAGCACATCATCGTGGACGGCGCTTCCCCCGATGCGGCCACGCGGTCCGTGCTCAAGCGCCTCGACGATGGCCGGTCCATCGTCATCAGCGAGCCCGACAAGGGCGTGTACGATGCCATGAACAAGGGCCTGGCCCGCGCCACCGGGGATGTGATCGGCTTCGTGAACGCCGGTGACCTGCTGGAGGCCCCCGATGTGATCGCGAAGCTCGCCGCGGAATTCGAGAAGGGCGATGCCGATGTGATCTACGGCGATGCCAACATGGTGGATCCGCGGGACATCCGGAAGGTGCGCCGCTTCTGGAAGGGCGGCGACTACCACCGCGAGAACTTCCGGAAGGGGTGGATGCCGCCCCACCTGGGCACCTACATCCGGCGTGAGGCTTACGAGCGCTTCGGCGTCTTCGACTTGCGCTTCCGCATCGCGGCGGATTACGAGCTGATGTTCCGCTTCCTGTACAAGCACCGGCTGCGGGCGCGCTACGTGCCGCTCACCATCGTGCGGTTCAGGCTGGGTGGCGCCAGCAACAAGAGCCTCGCGCACGTGTGGAAGGCGAACCGCGAAGTGCTGAAGGCCTGGAAGGTGAACCAGGAACCCGTGAGCCCCCTGATCATGTTCGCCAAGCCCCTGCGCAAGCTCGCGCAATACCTCGGCACCTAGTCGAGCACGTTGATCGCGGCAGTGGCCCAGTCCGCGCCAAGCTCCGGACGCAGCCAATAGCGGCCTTGCGGTAGGCCCGAGAGGTCGAGCCACTCGTCACCGAAGCCGCGGAACCGCCCTTCCAGCACGGCACGCCCCGCCGCATCCAGCAGGCTCCAGTTGTCCGTGAGGTCGCCGTCACCCCGGCTGATGCGGATGGCACCGCGCGTGGGGTTGGGGAACAATTGCAGGTCGTTGGAACCGATCTCCTCGTCGATCCCGGTGATCAGGTACGGTGGCGCGTTAGGCCTTACCGGGATGCATGGTGCACCGCCGGGTCCAGGGCCTGTCGGAACATGGTTCCATTAAGCTGCTTGAGCTGGGCGATGGTGCCGCCTTTCGCGCCCCACTCGCTCGGATGCGGCTCGAAACCGCTGGGCTGATGCGTGACCAGCTCTGCCTGTTGGTCGATGTTCAGCATCAGGAAGGCATGTCCCTCGTCGATCCATAAGGTCATGAAGGTCCTGCCGGGTTTGCCGCCCGAACGCTTCGCTTTGATGCGGTAAGCCGGCTTGCCGAAGTGGTCGTATTCCTCGGCCTTGAAGCCGTTGAGCGCGAGGCTGCGTGCTTCTTCAACGTCCATGCCGCAAGGTGGCGTGATCGCGAAAGCGCGTCCGGCGGACCAGGGCGGTGAGCCGCTGTTGTTCGACCGCGGACCAGCTCATCATCTCCTCGGCGAGCGCGCGGCAAACGGGGCGGAGGCGTGGCGGCAGTTCCTCCACGCGTTGGATCGACCGGTCCGTGAACAACCGTTCATCGTGCCAGTGGCCAAGCCTCTCCTGAAGGCGTTTCAGCTTGGGGCGTTCCCGGACCAGCGCTGGGGGCAGGTGTTCGTGAAAGGCCTCCAGCACGTAGCGTAGACGCTTTGCGGAGACCCGCACGCGGTGCAGCGAACGCGGTTCCGTCGCATCGAGTTCGGCGATCCGGCGTTGCAGGCGGTCAACACGGCGGTCCACCAGCGAACGCAGGGCCTCATGTGCAGCCTTGTCCGGGAAGGCCGGTAACGAGTGATTGCCCGCGAGCCGCGCTGTCTTCCAGGTGAAGTGATCCGTTCGCTTCCACACCCTGCGGCGTTCCTTCCGTTCCTCGAACGTGGTCATCGACCGAAGGGCCTTGCTCAAGGCCTCCCGACCGGGCATGTGGGCAAGGCGTATCGTCTGGATCTGCAGATCCCGCAGGTCGCTGGTCACCTCAAGGATCCTGCGCACGGCTTTTCGGGTCCGTCGCTGGTCCTTGTCAGCGGGGATCAGCCTGCGGAGCAAGTCCAGGACCGGTTCCAGGTGTCGCGCGGCGAGCCGCAGTTCATGCACGGCCGGTTCGCTCAGGTCATGCGTGCAGCGCTCCAAGGCCTCCTGGAGGTCGAGCGACCGATGCGCGTGCTGATGGATGACCGCTTCTGCGAGCGACCGAGCTTGACCAGCCATGTTGAAAGGTAGTCCGGACGCAGGCCATGCGTGCATGACCCGTGTCACCCGATCGGTGGTGCGTGGAGCAATAGCCCTGCTATATTCACGTTGACCCCTTCGATCCCT
>JBIJCH010000152.1:0-5623 GCA_044344815.1 Flavobacteriales bacterium
AGCACGGGCGTGGCCAAGGTCAGCCGGCCGATCCCGGGCACATGCAGGTCGGGTATGGACACGAGCAGCCCCACCACGCAGAAGTAGATCGCGGGCACGCAGATCCAGTGGATCGCGGTATTGGTGGGATTCCGGTGGCTCTCACCGTACTCGTCGAACCAGGCCTGGATGGGTCGCATGTCCTCAGAGGTAACGTTCGCGGAGCACGGTGGCGTGGTGCATGGCATGGCCGGCGATGGCCCAGCCCAGGCCGCGCACCGTGAAGGTATTGCCATTGGCTGTGCCCGAGGCGAGCAGGTCCCCGGCGGAGCAGCCCTCGAAGAAGGTGAGGGTGGCCGTGCGCACCGCATCGTGCTCGGTCATCACCTGCTTCACCGAGCGCCGTGCGTTGGCGGTGTTGGTGGCCCAGGCATCCTCGTCGAAGCCCGGCAGGGGGGTGGCATCACGGCGGGCGAAGCGAAGGGCCCGGTAGGCGAACACGCGCTCGCTGTCCACAACATGCTGCAGCACCTGTTCGATGGTCCACTTGCCGGGCGCGTAGACATGGCCGGCCATTTCCGGAGTGATCCGGCGCACTACCGACCAAAGCACCTCCGAGGCGTTCACAAGCACCTCGAGCAGGTCGCGCCCCTCGGCCTGATCGATGTACCGCTGGTAGAAGGCCGGGCATTCACCGGCGAGCGGACGTTCCAAGGCGTTCATGCCGAAAAGATAGCGCCGCTTAAGCGGGTGAGGTCCACCGCGTAGGGTTCGCCGCTGCCCACCACCTCCTTCAGCACGTAGAACCAGCCCTTCCAATGGCGCCACCAGCCCTGGCTTGGGCACCGCGGGTCCTCCAGGGCTATCACGCCCACCTGCACGCCCTCTCCACAGCCCCGTCGCATCAGCGCCCGCGAGCGGCGGGCATGCACACCGAGCGCCAGCAGGTCAACGGCGGTGTAGCTCTGTTGCCGGGCGAACGCCCCGAAGGTGGCGGCATTGGCCCACGTGCGGCTGTCCGGTTCACCCCAGGCCGGCACGATGGTGATGCGTTCGGCCGGCACGCCCAGGTCGATCAGCTTCGCCGCGGCCAGGTGCGCGTAGGTCGGCCATGCGGGGACCGACGGCCCATCGGCACGCAGGAACACGGTGCTGTCCTGGAGCACGTGCAGCCCCCGGCCGTCGATACCGGCCCACAGGGTGAACACGCTGGGCGCCCCGCCCGGAGGAGGCTGGGGGTTCAACGCGGCCACGATCACGCGATGCACGGCGGTCGGCAGTTGGATGGAGAAACGGGCCAGCCCCACGGCCATGGGCCAGCGCACCAGGGTGTCGCCATCGGCCAGCACCGCCACCTCCGCGCCGGGCAGGCCTGCCGCAGTGAGCGTGAAGTCCCCCGTGGCGGGGCTCCGCAGGTCCACGGTGACCGCCTCCCCGGCGACAAGGTGGTAGCTGAAAGGGCGCACGGTGCCCACGGTATGCACCCGCTCATACCGCCGCCGCATCAGGGTGTCGGCGACCGCGGCGAGCTGCGCCTCGGGGATCCACCCCTCCACCACGGCCACCGGCGCGCCCACCGGCGCTTGCACCGCGAGGATGCCATGGATGGTGAGGATGAACAGGACGGTGAGCACCGCCGCAAGGGGCAGCGCCCAGCGCATCCAACGCCCTGCACGCCGCATCAGTCGTCGTCCCCGAGCAGGGCGTTCTTCAGTTCGAGCAGTTCAGCGCGGGCCTTGCGAT
The DNA here is from genome assembly GCA_044344815.1 of Flavobacteriales bacterium. Lineage (GTDB taxonomy): Bacteria > Bacteroidota > Bacteroidia > Flavobacteriales_F > PHOS-HE28 > PHOS-HE28. Next base: position 1,723 of record JBIJCH010000152.1, read on the forward strand.
CGCCGGTGGTGAGGCATTGCAGGGCGCCGGCCTCGCAGGCGTGCATCGCATCCGCCGTGCGTCCCAGGTCGGCGAGCACAAGGGCGAGCTGGTGGTAGGCGGCGATGTACTTCGGTTCGTCGCGCAGCAACCCTTCCAGGTCGGCGGCGGCCTGGTCCATGGAGCCGCGTCGCTTGTGCTCCAGCGCGATCGCGTAGCGCAGGAAGGGCTCACCGGGTTCGGCGGCGAGCATGTCCTGCAGTTGGGCAAGGCGGTCGTTGCTCACGGTGCGAAGGGATGGTCGCTCCACTCGGCGCGGAACACCGAGGCTTCGGCCAGGCGCACGATGCGGCCGGCATCCATCTCGGCGATGCGGTCGGCCACGTGGACGGCGTCCTCGCGGTCGTGTGACACGATGATGGCGGTGGTGCCGTGCGCACGGAGGATGCGCAGCACCTCGGTGCGCACCTGCCTGCGCGTGCGCGGGTCGAGGTCGCTGAACGGCTCGTCCATGAGCATGAGCCTGGGCCGACGCACGAGGCTGCGGGCGATGGCCACGCGCTGCTGCTGCCCTCCGCTCAGCTGGTGCGGATAGCGGTCGCCGAGCCCTTCTAGGCCCACGGCGGCAAGCTCCTCGCGCACGCGGGCATCGCGTTCGGCCTTCGGCAGACCCTGCAGACCGAAGCCGAGGTTGCGGTTCACCGTGAGGTGCGGGAACAGCGCGAGCCCCTGGAACACGAAGCCGATGGACCGGTGTTCGGGGGGCAGGTGCGTGGTGCCGTCGTCGAGGGTCCGGTCCTCCAGGGTGATGCGTCCCTTCTCCGGCCGCTCCAGCCCGGCGATGCAGCGGAGCAGGGTGGTCTTCCCGCATCCGCTGGCCCCCACCACCACGAGCATCTCGCCCGCGGTCACCGTGAGGTCCACGCCGGCGAGCACGCGCTGGGTGCCGTGCGCGAAGGTCAGCCCGTGGATGTGGAGGAGGTCGCTCACCGGAGGGTGCCGCCGTGGCGGGACCGCGAAGCTACGGGCCGGGAGCGGGCCGCAGGAGGGTCAGCGCTTGATGCGCTCCGCGAGGAAGTTCGTGGTCATGAACACCTCGTACATCTCCTTGTACGCATCGATGCGGTGGAGCCCGTCCTTCACGATGCGGTGGATGGCGAAGTCGTCCTTGAGCAGGTAGAAGAAGTCCTGGAAGTAGGTGCGCGAATCGATGTTGCAGCCGCCGAACTCGAACTGGATGAAGTCGATGGCCCCGGCCTGCAGCATGCCCTTGGCGCCTTCGAGCACTTTCAGCTCATGGCCCTCCACGTCGATCTTCAGGAAGTCGATGCGGGTGATGCCCTCCTGGGCGCAGAAGCCGTCGAGGGTGCGCAGCTCGATGCGCTCGGAGCGGTCCATGTGGATGTCCATGTGGTCGAGCCGGCGGTGGTATACGCTGGCTAGCCCCGAGCCCTCCGCATCGGTGTACAGGGTGAGGTGCGTATCGGCGTTGCTGAGGCCGAAGTTGAAATGCCGGAGGCCCTTCACCTGGGCGGTGTTGGCCACGAACTGCTGGTAGGTGCGGGCCGAGGGCTCGAAGGAGAAGAGCCGCGCCTTGCCGGCGAAGCGCTTCCCGAGCAGGTTGGCGTACTGGCCCACGTTGGCGCCCACGTCGAAGATCACAGGGTCCTTGCGGTCCTTGAGCGTGTTGTACACGTGGTCCATCGCCACATCCTCGCCCGAGGAGTCGGTGTGTGCGCCTCCGCCGATGTTCATGCCCGCGAGGGCGAAGCCGTAGAGGCTTTCGAACAGCCGTTGGTAGCGCTTCTTGCCGGCCATCAGGCCCAGGGCTCCCTTCACGAGGTTCTTCATGGATGGTTCGCTGTGCTGTGCCGGTGTTGCCGGGCCATGAGGGGTTGATACGCGGCGGGGTGCGTACGGGTTGCCGGTACCGGCCCCTGTCGCAAAGGAAACCTTCCTGCGGGGCCGGCTGCACAGGGGCGCGGGGTGAGGGATGAACAGCGCATGGTGGCAACAGGCCCTTCAGTGATGATGCGAACCGGGGCGCCTCACGCCACCGGGACCGTGCTCAACGCCGGTCGAGCAGCCGGTCCAGCAGCAGCACCGGCACCAGCCCGCACAGCACGATCAGCAGGGCCGGCAGGGCGGCATCGGCCCATTGCTCGATGCGGGCCATCTCGAAGACCTTGGTGCTCAGCGTATCGGTATCGAAGGGGCGCAGGATGAGGGTGAGCGGGAGCTCCTTCACCACTTCCATCAGCACCAGCAGCGCGGCGGCGAGGAGGGAGGGCTTCAGCAGGGGCAGGTTCACCCGCAGGAAGGTGCGCCAGGGCGAAGCACCCAGCAGCCTTGCGGATTCGTCGAGGGCGAGCGGTTGCTGGTCGAGACCGGCGCGCAGGGGTTGCGCGGCAAGGGCGAGGAAGCGCACGGTGAAGGCATAGACCATGAGGCCGATCGTGCCGATGAGCATCACGCCGGTGAGGTCCGTGAAGGTTCCGCCGAGGGTCATCACACCGATGGCGATCACCGCGCCGGGCACCACGTAGCCGATGCCGGCGGCCTCGGCGAAGCGCGACCGGCCGCGGCGCTGGCCGTAGCTGAGCAGCAGGGCGAGTAGCAGCGTGGTGATGGCGCTGAGCCCGCCGATGAGCAGGGTGTTCCCCGTGGCGGGGAGGAAGTCGAGCGCGGCGTGCAGTGCATGCCTGCGGAAGGCATCGATGAGGAGGGCGGTGAAGGGCATGCCGAAGGAGGCCGCCAGCACCAGCGCGCACCAGGCCGTGGCGAGCCAGCGCCGCGCTCCGGTGAGCGGTACCGGCCGCAGGCGCCTGCCCTGGAGCACGCGCTGGCGGCCGCGGTCGGCGATGCGCCCCAGCAGCATCAGCAGCAGCACCACCAGCAGCAGGATGCCGCCGATGCGCAAGGCGCTGCCGCTGTCGTAAAGGCCGCCCCAGCTGCGGAAGATGCCGGCCGTGAGGGTGCGCACGCCGTAGTGCTTCACCGCGCCGTAGTCGTTGAGCACCTCCATGGCCACCAGCAGCGCGCCGCCGCCGATGGCGGGTGCCGCGAGGGGGAAGGCCACGCGGAAGGCCCGTCGCAGCGCGCCGCCGCCGAGCATCCGCGCGGCGTCGAGCTGGTCGCTCATGCCCGCGCCGAAGGCGGCCCGCGCCGGGAGGTACACGTAGGGGAACAGCACGAGGGCCAGCACGTATGCCAGCCCTGATGGGGTGAGCAGGTCGATGTGCAGGCCGGTGCGTTCGGCGATGACGAGGCTGAGCCGTCCGGTCGGGCCCCAGAGGTCGGCGAAGGTGATGGCGCTGATGTAGGTCGGCAGGGCGAGTGGAAGCACCAGGGCCCAGCGGAACACCTTGCGGCCGGGGAAGTCGTTGGCGGCCACGAGCCAGGCGGTGCTCACGCCCAGCACCAGGGCGAGCAGCACGGTGCGCAGCACCAGCGCCGCGGTCTCGCCTAGGTAGGCCGGCAGCAGTTCGGCGCCCACGTAGGCCCATTCGGGCGCCGGGGTGTGGAACGGAGCGGTGGCGACCACCAGCAAAGGCAGGAGCACCACCAGCGCCAGCAGCGCGGTGGGGAGATGCTCTCGCCAGGTGAGGTTCATGCTTTGGCGAAGATGCGTGGCGGGGAGGGACTGAGGAAGCGCTTCGACAAGCTCAGCGGGACAGTGCTCAAGGGCTGGAAGGGGGAGTTCAGAACCGATGTCACGGTGAGCTTGCCGAACCGATCACGGTCTTTCTGGTCTTTTGATGCGGAAGAGGCGGGAACACCCTTCGCTCGTAGCCCAATGCGTGAAAGCTGAGCGCTGCCTCATCCCCGGCGATCAACGCTTCCTTTTTCCTCCGTCCCCATCCCTTCAACTGCTTTTCGCGGTCTATCGCATGTTGGATGTACTGATGGCGCTCGACGTATA
>JBIJCH010000154.1:0-5615 GCA_044344815.1 Flavobacteriales bacterium
CACCCGCTTGATGAGGGCGGGCAGCTCGGCGAGGTAGAGGTGTCGGTCCTCCACGATGGCCATGGGCGCCATGCCGAGCTCGCGGGCGAAGACCTGCGCGGTGGTGAGGGCGCGCACGGCGGGGCTGCTCACGAGCAGGTCGAGCGGTTCGTTGCGCGAGCGGAACACGCGTGCCATGAAGGGCGCATCGCGGCGGCCGCGGTCGTTCAGCGGGCGGTGGAGATCGTCCAGCCCTGGTTCGGACCAGCTGCTCTTGGCGTGGCGCGTGATGTAGAGCGTGCGCATATCGTGAGGGATGCCCGGCAGCAGCGTGGGCACCCGAAGGTACGCAGCGTCGCGATCAGGCGTTGAAGTCCTTCAGCCCCTCGAAGAGGCCGTTCAGCAGCACCTGGGGGTCGGGGCTCATCGGCAGCTGCAGCTGGGCGTGCCGCGCATCGCTGAACTGGTTGCCGTTGCGGAAGCCCTTGGACACGTTCAGGAAGAGCGTCTCGGGGTAGCGGCCGCTGAAGTGCAGCTGGTAGGTGCTGCCGCCTGCCATGCGCAGCACGTACCGGGGATAGGGGTTCTCGCTGGTGCGCCAGCCCTCATCCTCCTCAAGGACATGTCCGCCGGCGCGCAGGTCGTTGGCCCATGCATCGAGCATGTAGTTCAGGACATCCTCGACGAAGACCTCGGGGTCGGTGGGCAGCTGGTGCTGGCGGAAGTCGATGGGGGCGAGCAGGCGGGCGCGGGTGCGGCGCAGCGCGGAGGTGAGCTCGTTCAGTTGGGCGATGTAGGGCATCGTGCTCCTCGTTCTTTCAGGGGCAAAGTAGACGGGGAGGGGATCGGTGGAAAGGTGTCCGGCAACGCGTTTTGCACGATCGATCCCACGATCGGTGCGTTGGCCCCGGGCATCGGTCCCGGCCTGCGTTGTTCGCGTCGATGATGGATCTGGTGCGGCCATGCCGGGGCGCATGCGCGCCGTGGCGATGCGAACGTCACGTACGGGCCTGGTTCATTCGGGCAGCTCCATCCCTTCGGCCGCACTGTCCGGCCTTTCGTCACCGTTCGAGATCTTCGTTGCGGGTTCATGCTTCACGCGGCGCTTCTCCACGAGCTCCGGCGTTCGTTCCAGTGCTCCGATCGGTGCGATGCCCATTTCCGACAGGCGCCCCAGGAGCTCGGTCAGCACCTCGTCGCGCTTCAGCTGCCACGTGGAGGCGAAGCATCGCCAGAACGTCCAGCCGGCGCGCTCCAGGATCCGCTGCCGCGCCATGTCGTGCGGCCAGCGGTCGGGGCCGTGGAACTCGTCGCCATCGCATTCGATCGCCAGGCGCAGGTCCCCGGCACCCTCCACCACCAGGTCGATGCGGTAGGCGCCCGCGCGCACCTGCGGCACCACGCGGTAGCCGCGCTCCACCAATGCGGTGAACACCTGCCGCTCGAAGCCCGATTCGCATCGCTCGATGACCACCGCGGCCTCCTCCTTGTCGGCGACCAGGGGCTTGTCGAAGTGCTGCACGAGCGACATCCGCAGGTCCTTGTCGGACAGGTGGGCGGCCTCCACGGAGCGCACCAGGTACATGCGGTCCCGAGCGCGGCTGGCCGCCACATTGAACCGCTGCTCGAACAGGTTGCCGGAAAGGGCCTTGCAGCTGGCGGGGTCGACCACCATGGACAGGAACATGATGTCGCGTTCGCTGCCCTGGAAGGTCCGCGCGTCGCCGCATTCGAACCGGCGGCGCATGAGTTCCGCGGCATTGCAGCGTTCGCGCACGAGCGTATCGATGAACTTGGCCTGTTCCATGCCGAGCAGGGACACCACGCCGATGGTGCGGCCGGCCATGCGATCGTCCGCGAGCAGGGCGTTGATCTCGTCGGCGATGAAGGCGGCCTCGGCGAGGTTGCGGTCGCGGTGGTCGCGCGATCCGCCGTCCACGAACACATCCACCAGCGGTGGGTCGATGCGTTCGCTGCCCTTGGGGATGCGCAGGGGCTGGATCGCGCCCTTGTAGAAGAAGCGATTGGAGTAGGCGATGATCGGAGGCACGCAGCGGAAGTGCTCGCGCAGCATCACCTGGTGCGCCGCGAAAACGCGTGATGCCAGGTCGTAGAGCGACTTCTCGGGGGTCATCTCCTCCTTGAAGGTCTGGCCTCGCAGGAAGCGGTCGCGCAGCTCCTGGATGCGCTGCGAGGCGATGAAGCCGGCATCCGGTGAGACCTGCTTGTCGTCGCCCACCACCAGGACCTTCCTTCCACGCAGGATGGCGGGCAGCGCCCACAGGTCCGACTGGCTGGCCTCGTCCACGATCACCAGGTCGAAGGTGCCGATGTCGGCGGGCATGGATTCGGAGACCTTGGCGTGGCTCATGATCCAGCAGGGCACGGCATCGGTGGCGCTGGTCATGTGGTGGCGGGCATCGCGCCGGTAACGCGTGGCGTTCGGCCCGGTGCCCTGCCCGATGCGGCGGATGGCGTTGGCATAGCCCTGCAAAGCCTGGAGCACACGGGGCGATGCCTTGCGCTTGGTCTCGAGCCAGGCGGCGCGTGCCACGAGCTCCTTGTAGAGCGTGGCGAGCTTCTCCTCCAGTTCGCGGCGGGCGGCCGAAAGCGTGATGAGCTCCGCACGCGCCTCGATGCGGTCCAGGTGCCCTCTCACCCGGGCCCATGTCCATGCCTTGCGCCAATCCACGGGCAGCACGGTGTCCTCGCCGTGCGCCGGCACGGGCACCGTGCGGAGGCGGGTGGCCAGCCTGGGTGCTCCGGCGCGCTCGATGCGGGCGGCCAGGTCACGCACGGTGGAAAGCTCCGCTTCAAGCCCTTGCACGCGCCGCAGCTCGGCCACCATGCGCGCGTATTCGGCAGCGACCCGCTCGGCGGGCAGGTCCGGTAGGCCCAGGTCCCGGTCGACGAAGGCGCTGATCGCATCCGACACGGGACCGGAACGTCCTGCGAGCTTGGCCTTGAGGGTGGCGAGCTGGGTGGCCGCGTGCGCGAGATCGGCCTTGCCCAGGTGCTGCTGGAGTTGGGCGCGAACGGTCTCCAGCTGCTGCCGTGAGCCGTTCAGTTGCTCCACAGGCACCTGCACGAACACGGCCTCGGCCTTGCGCACGAGCACGGTACCGTGGTGCGTGGCGAGCCGGTGCGCATGGGCCGCGGCCGAGGCCACCTGTTCGATGCGGCGCAGCTCGTCGACACCTCCTTCCAGCAACGGTGCCGCCAGCGCAGGAGCCGAGCGGTTCCAGCGGGCCACGAAGGAGATCGTGCGCAGGTGCAACTGGAGGTAGCTGTCCACGTGCGCCCAATCGGCCGCTGAGGCGGGCGGGAGCCCCGCCACCCGCACCTGCGCGATGGCCGCCTTGATGGCGCCGCCGCCGAACGGGAGCAGGCCGAAGGGCTTGCCCGTGCGCGCGGCCCGCTGAACGGCTTCGCGCACCTTGTCCGAGGTGAGCGCTTCGCGCGGAAGCTCCACGGGGCGCTGGAGGAAGCTGGAGCGCGCCTCGGTGAGCGCGGTGAGCTCCCTGAAGAGGGCCTCGAGCGCGGTCCGTTCAGCCTGCAACGAGGTCTTGCTGCAGTTGACCCTTACGTCGTGCACCCAGGGTTCGCCAAGCTCATCGATCGCGGCCAGGAGGCCGTGCGCCTCTCCGATGGCCTCGAGCAGCCGGCGCGCGGCCTCCAGCACCTCGGGCGTGGTGGCCTTCAGGGCGGGCAGCTCGCCGCTGTCCACGGCGTCGTCGATCTCGCGCATGCGCACCAGCACCCGGTGCAGCTGCGCCACCTCGTTCACCGGTGGCAGGTCATCCGCCGCGGGCGGGTCCGCCTGCACGTAGGCCAGGTCGCTGCCAAGGGCGCGTCGCACCTCGCGCAGCGTGCCGGCCTCGGCATCGTTCAGGGGCGGGGCGTGGGAGGCATCAAGGGAGACGGCATCGTCGAACCATCCGTGGTCCTTCTGTCCGTCCAGCACCAGTTCGGCGAGCTTGTGGGCACGCATGGGCACACCGTCCACGTCGAGGTCGGTAAGCTGCTCCAGCGCGATGGCATCCACGCGCCGGTCGATCGCGGCGAGCTCATCGTGGGCACGGTCGATCTGGCTGCGGCCGTGCTCGATCTCCTGGCGCACGAGCTCGGGATTGAGCTGCGACACCCGTGCCTGGATCGCGTTGATGGCGTGCTCGAACTGGCGGAGGCTCTCCCGGTCGCTGGTGAGCAGCGCCACCGTGAGGGGCCGCACCTCGGCGGGGATCTTGTCCTGCAGCACTTCGAGCGCCGGCTCCCCCTTGGAGGTCACCAGCACCCTGCGCCCGGTGGCCAGGTAGTGGCAGATGATGTTGGCGATGGTGTGCGTCTTGCCCGTGCCTGGAGGGCCCTGCACGGTGACCCCTTCGGCCTGCTCCAATTGCTGCACGATGGTGACCTGCTCCTGGTTGTAGGGCAGGGGGAAGTAGAGCTCCCGGGCATCGGGGCCGCTTCCCCGGCCCGAGAGGCCGCGGAACCGGATGTCGGCGAAGGGCACGGGTTCGTCGGAAGGCACGGCCACCAACGCGGCCGGTCCTGCGGGGATCTCGCACCCATCATCCAGCCGCTGCTTCAGCCGGTGCAGGTCGTCGATGAGGAAGTTGTTCGACCGGGGGCGCACGAACAGCGCCCATGCGTCGGTGACCACCAGGTGTTCGCCGGGCGCAGGCACGGAGGCCTGGTCTTCCCCGAGCGGGAGATGCACGCCCTGGCTGTCCAGGTTGCTTGCGGCCAGCTTCAGCACGTCTGTGCACGAGCCCGGGTCGAAGGGGGTGACGGGCCGGTCTGCGCTGCGGGCGAGCTGCTCGCGCGCGGCGCGCTCCACCTCGGCGGCGTGGCGCCCCAGGCACACTGCGAAGGCATCACCCTCGTAGCGCGTGTCGGTCGACCGGGGGCGCAGGTGCAGCGCCATGGTGGCCCCATCGAGCGCGATCTCCAGCTGTTGCGTGAGCAGGGGATACTCGTAGTCCACCAACGTGACCTTGGTGGGCGACTCCTGCCAGGGCAGGCGCCAGGTGGCGACACCCATTCCCCACACGAGCTCCGCTGGCCGCGCCGTCTCCTCCGACTCGAGCTGGTGCTTGATCGCGAAGAGCGCACCGTACAGGTCGATGCTGCGGCGGATGGGTCTTTCCCCGGCGGCCCATGCATGCCACAGCGGGGTGTAGCGGGCAAGCGCGTCGGCCGTCGCAGCGTGCAGATCGCGCGCATGTTCGTCGTGCTCAGCAGCGGGCAATGCGGCCAGCGCGCGGGCCAGGTGGTCCTGCAAGGCGGCCTCGTTGATGGCCGGTGGTCGGCCGTTGGGGTCATCGCTGATGATGATGGACCCGGCCAGCGCCGACTCGGGCAAGGGAGGCTTGTTCGCGTGCAGCCGCTGCACCCGCATCCACACGTGGTCGCCCTCCAGGCTCAGGTCGAACTCCACTCCGGGCAGACCGGCGAGGTCGTGGCGACGCTTCAGGAATTCCTTCGTGTTCGAGAGCCGGAAGATCCGCGGGTCGATCACCTTGGCCTGTTCCTCGATGTAAGCGAGCAGGTCGATGAGCAGGCTCCGGCTGGACATGCGTGGGCGGGTTGCGGTCGGGAGGTGGGGCGTGCGAAAATAGGGTCGCTTTGCGCAC
>JBIJCH010000155.1:0-5577 GCA_044344815.1 Flavobacteriales bacterium
ACGGCACCGGCGACCGCAGCCGCTTCCTCTTCGTGCAGGACACCAAGAACGACGACGGCACCCCCAGCGCCGAACGCACCGAGACCCTGAAGGTCATCGACCGGTCCATCGCGTACCCGTGAGCCGTCGCGCATGAGGCAGGTCGCCTTCCACGGGCTGCGTTGGCTGTTGCGCGGCGTGGCAGCCCTGCTGGGCGCGGTGGCGCTGTACCTGGCCCTGGCGTGGGTGCTGGGCGGTGTCCCTGTGAACGAGGGCGGCGCGTCTGGCCCGCTCACCGCCTACATCCGCAGCAACGGCGTGCACACCGACCTGGTGCTGCCCGTGCGTTCGGGGGAGCATGACTGGCGCGCCCTGCTCGATCCGCAGCACGCCGCACGGCCGGACAGCCTCGCGGAATGGATCGCCTTCGGCTGGGGCGACAAGGGCTTCTACCTGGAGACGCCCACCTGGGCCGAGCTCAAGGCCAGCACGGCGGTGAAGGCCGCGTTCGGCCTCAGCGGATCGGCCATGCACATCACCTGGATGCGCACACCGGTGGAAGGCCCCCTGTGCCGCCGCTTCACACTGGGCCCGGAGGCCATGGCGCTGCTGGTGGCGTACGTGCGGTCGGGCTTCGTGACCGGCGCCGATGGACGTCCCATGCGCATCGCCAACGCGCATTACGAGAGCACCGATGTGTTCTACGAGGGCACCGGTCGTTACAACCTGTTCGGCACCTGCAACAGCTGGACGAACCGGGGGTTGAAGGCCTGCGGGGCGAGGGCCTGCCTGTGGACCCCGTTCCAAGGGCCGCTGATGGAACTGTACGGCCCGGAGCGCTAGACGTGCCGCTCCACGAAGCGCACGATCTCGGCGGCGATGTCGTGCCCGGTGGCCTTCTCGATGCCCTCGAGGCCGGGACTGCTGTTCACCTCGATGATCAGGGGGCCGCGGTCGCTCTGGAGCATGTCCACCCCGGCCACGTGCAGGCCCAGGGCGCTGGCGGCCTTGATGGCGGCCACCTCCTCCTCGCGGCTCAGGTCGATCAGGCGGGCCTTGCCCCCGCGATGCAGGTTGCTGCGGAACTCGCCCTCCACGCCCTGGCGGAGCATGGCCCCCACCACCCGGCCGTCGACCACGAAGGCCCGGATGTCGGCCGCCCGCGCCTCCTTGATGAACTCCTGCACGATCACGCGTGCCTTGAGGCTGTTGAAGGCCTCGATCACCGCGATGGCCGCCTTCTTGGTATCGGCGAGCACCACCCCGATGCCCTGCGTGCCTTCCAGGAGCTTGATGATCACCGGCGCACCGCCCACCCGGTCCACCACGCTCTCCACGTCCTTGCTGTAGTTGGTGAACACCGTCTTGGGCATGCCCAGGCCAGCGCGGCTGAGGATCTGCAGGCTGCGCAGCTTGTCGCGGCTGCGCACCAGGGCCTGGCTCTCGGTGGTGGTGAACACCTTCATCATCTCGAACTGCCGCACCACCGCCGTGCCGTAGAAGGTGACGCTCGCCCCGATGCGGGGGATGATGGCGTCCACCCCGCTGAGGGGCTCTCCGTTGTAGATCACCTGCGGGTTGCGCTTCTCGATGCTGAGGTCGCACTTCACGTGGTCCACCACGCGCACCTCATGCCCCCTGGCCTGCGCGGCCTCCACCAAACGCTTCGTGGAATACAGCCGCGTGTCGCGGGAAAGGACCACGATGTTCATGGGGGCGGTTGGGGCGCGCAAAAATAGCGCCTGCCCCCGCTGTGAACAGCCGGCCATGGGAACTTGCCATGTTAAGCGCAGGTGATCGGAAGTTGAACCGTAAATTCGCCGCCCTGACGACCCACACGCCCGTGGCACGGATCATTGAAGCGAACTCCCAACTTGGCGATCGGCTCACACCCGCCCAGAAGGCGTTCTTCACCACCAACGGATTCCTGCATTTCCCCGGTTTCCTGGACCGCAGCACGGTGGAAACCGTGCTGAAGGCCATTGAGCAGGTTCAGGACCAGTGGATCAAGGAGGACCGGAAGGTGGTGAACGGGACCCCCGTGAAATACGGGAACGATGTGGATGGCCGGCGTATCGTGCAACGCTTCGCCTTCGCCAACCAGCATCACGGCGTGCTGGCCGGGCTGCTTAAGGACGACCGCTTCAATGCGCTGCTGGAGCTCGTGGGGCCCGGCGCCCGCCTGGGCATCAACGAGAAGGACGGCCTGGTGGTGAACCACTACGTGAACACCGATTCCAGCAACTTCACCCAGATGGGCTGGCACACCGATTCGATCCGGGACGTGTTCCTGGGCAAGCGCATCGGCCCCATGCTCAACGTGGGCATCCACCTGGACGACCAGCTGCCCGAGAACGGCGGACTTCGCCTGATCCCCGGCACCCACACCCAGGGGCTCTGGAAGATGGTGTTCCGCAAGCGGTACTTCATGGACAACGAGCCGGACAAGGATGAGGTGGCCTTCGCGATCAAGGCGGGCGACCTCACGGTGCATGATGGGCGCCTGTGGCACCGGGTGCAGCGTTCGCGCCTCACGGGCGAGGCGAGCCGCCGCCGGGTGATGTACATCCCCGTGATCGAGGGCCGCTATGAGCCGAAGACCGAGGATTCCCCCACCCCGTTCTACCACAAGTTCCAACACCTGGTCCGGTGATCGCGGTCCCGAGGCGCGCGGCCTGGCCTCTGCTCCTCCTTCCTTTCGCGCTGTGCGCGCAGCCTCCGTCGCCGCCCAATGGCTCGGTGTTCGCCGGCTTCCCGGTGCCGCCCCCCAGCAAGGACCTGCTCTTCTACATCCAGCGGAACAAGAACGCCAACACCATCGTGTACGAGGCGCAGCGTGATGCGAGCGGACAGCTCGATGCCCGTGAACCGGTGCGCGTGCACTGGATCCGCCACACCGATGGGGGCCGTCAAGAGCCGCTGAACCTGATGGAGCGCACCATCGCCTACGGCGTGAACCACCGTCACACCCGGGACGGCATGGCCACGATGAAGTTCGTGGCGAGCGACAAGTACCCCTTCATGGTGCAGGTGCGCCCCGGCGGACAGGCCGAGGCCTGGTTGGTGCTCAAGGGCCGCATGGCCCGGCTTCATTGCGTGCTCGTGCAGGCCGATGAGAACGCATGGCGCCCCAAGGTGGCGTGGGTGGACCTTTACGGCACCGACGTGGTCACCGGCGCACCCATCATCGAACGCTACATCCCATGAGCACATCCAACGGTCTCGCCCTCGTCACGGGCGCCAGCCAGGGCCTCGGACGGGCCATCGCCCTTGAACTGGCCCGCAGGGGCCATCCGCTCTTGGTGACCGCACGCAACGCCGAGGCCCTCGAAAGCCTGTGCCTGGAGGCCGGCGCGCTCAACGGCGGCCGGTGCACGGTGTTGGCCGTTGACCTGCTTGCGCCCGATGCGGTGGACCGCATCACCGCGGCCGTGGGGGCCGCCGGTGCACCGCTGCAGGTGCTCGTGAACAACGCCGGCCAGGGCCTGTGGGGCCTCTTCGGTGACCTGCGCGTGGAGGACCAGCACCGCATGATGCGGTTGAACATGGACCTTCCCGTATTGCTCACGCACCGGCTGCTGCCCCAGCTGCGTGCGCAACGCGAGGCCTACATCCTCAACGTGGCCAGCATGGTGGCCTACCACGCGCTGGCGAGCATGGCCGTTTACAGCGGCAGCAAGGCCTTCATGCTCCGGTGGTCGCGCTCGCTGCGTCTTGAACTGAAGGGCAGCGGCGTGAAGGTGACCTGCGTATGCCCCGGCAGCGTGATCACGGGCTTCACCGAACGTGCCGGGATGCAGGCGCTTGACGACCTGGCGAGGAAGTTCGGCACACCGCCGGAGCCCGTGGCCAAGGACGCGGTGGCGGCCCTGTTCAAGGGCAGGGCGGAGGTGGTGCCCGGCCTCCTGAACCGCATCACCGCCGGCCTCCAGGTTCTGCTCCCCACGGCGCTCGTGGAAAGCGCCGCCAGCGGCATCTACCTCAAGCGGCTGCCGCGTCGCTGACCGCAGCCCCGCACCAGCGCAGGGTGACGGCCGAGGCCCGCCAGGCAAGCCACGCGAACAGAGGCGCGGCCAGCACGTCCACCGTCCAATGCACGTGCTGCACCAGCACCAGCGCACCCACCACGGCCGCGCAGACGAACAGCGCCCGGCGCAAGGCCCCGCCGCCCACCGCCAGCGCCAGCAGCACGGGTGTGGCCGTGTGGCCGCTGAAGAACAGGTCCTTCAGGAAGGGTTCGCCGCCCGGGTAGAACACGGCGGTCACCGGGTCCACCAGGGGAATGATGCCGTGCGGCGGCTCCAGGGTGAACACGAACATGGTGACCATGCGCAGCAGGAGGAGCAGCACGTAGGCATGCAGCGCGCGCAGCAGCGCCAGAGGCGCCCGGAACAAGGCCCACAGCGCGGCGGCGATGCCGAGGTAGAGCACCAGGAAGGTCGTCACGGCCACCTCCACCGCGGGTATCGCGGCCAGCAGGGGGTCCGGAGGCACCATGCCGGGCCGGGCCTCGATCACGCGGAAGAACCACGGCAGCAGCGCCACCGCCGGGATGCCCGCCGCGAGCCCGGCGAGGAAGGCGGTGCGAACACCCCTGTCGCCGAGCGCCACGGACCACGAAGGTCCTTGCACGTGCGCGGGTACGCCGGTCGCGTGTTGCTTCACGGCAGCTGACCGATGCGGACGGCGGTGGGCGTGGAACCGCCGATGTTCATCAGCAGGGGATCACGGTCGTTCCCGGCCCCGGTGTAGCGCACCTCGCCATCGAGGGTGCAGTCCTCGGGCAGGTAGCCGCTGGCCACCGCCGTGGGCACCACCCCACCGATGCGCAGCAGGATGGCATCCCGGTCGTTGTTCGCGCCGGTGTAACGGATCGCCTGGTCACGCCGGTGATCGCCCGACCAAAGGGCGGCGTAGGAGCCAATGATGTGACGTGCATCCTGGCCCCATGTGGCGCTGGCCGGCAGGGAGAGGTCGAGCACGGACATGGCGTTGTGCAGGGCCATCGGCTGGGCCGTGCAGATGGGCAGGTGGTTCCGGTGCAGGAAGGCCACGTGATAGCTGCCGGCCGGAACGGGCAGCCTGACACCATCCACGCCGTCCACCTCCACCACATCACCATCCCGTTGCAGCAGGGCCGCGCGGGAAGCGAGAACACGTGTGGGATCGAGGGGGTCGCGCACCTGCACCACCACCCAATCCACCACGGCATCGGCCCCGGTCACGCCCAGCACCGCAGGCCCCGTGGTCTCACCGCCCCCCTCGCCCACCCAGGCCTGGCCCAGGTCGGTGTATGGTTCGGTGATCGGCAACAGCCCCTTCGCCCGCAGCGAATCGTGCATGAGACCGGTGCCCTGGTCCAGGGCACCCTGAAGCAGGATCCTGGAACGCAGGCACACACCTTCGAAGATCTGCACATCGTCGAGGTGCACCTGCTGGCCACCACCGGGCGTGCTGAACCGGAAGGAGAGCTCGGCGACGTGGCCCTTGAGGCTGTCGAGCCGCACCACGTTCTCCGACCAATCCCCGCAGGACTGCGGGACCCACGGCGCCGCGCTCTGCACGCCGCCCCCGTTCGTGGCCAGTGACGCTCCCGAT
>JBIJCH010000156.1:0-5564 GCA_044344815.1 Flavobacteriales bacterium
ACGTGTGCGTGGACATCCGCCCCGGAAGCCCCTCCCACGGCCGCCACTTCAAGCTCGTGCTCGACGACCGCGACAAACGCATGCTCTTCATCCCCGAGGGCTTCGCGCATGGCTTCGTGAGCCTCGCCGACGATACCCTCTTCCTGTACAAATGCTCGCGCTACTACGACCGCGGCAGCGAGCGTACCATCCGCTGGGACGACCCCGACCTGGGCATCGACTGGGGCGTGAACGACCCCCTGTTGAGCGAGAAGGACGGACAGGGCCTGTCGTTCGCGGAGAACCCCTGGCCCCGCACCGATGTATAGCGGCATCCAGCTCTTCCTCATCCACGCCGGGCTGTTCTTCGCCGCCCTGCTGTTCTCGCTCGTGGTGAACTCGGTCTTCCTGCGCTTCTTCCGCACCTTCGGCATCCGCGCCCAGGACGAGGGCATGGTGCGCTGGGCCGCCACCACCAAGCCCGCCTTCGGCGGCATCGGCTTCTTCATCATCTTCCTCGGCGCATTCGCCTTGTACGGCGCGCTCTTCCCCAAGCACGAGGACCCGCTGCAGCCCGAGCTCCTAGGCCTGCTCGCCAGCACCGGCCTCGGCTTCCTCATGGGCCTCGCCGACGACGCCTACAACACCCGCCCCCTGCTCAAGTTCGGCACCCAGGTGGCCTGCGCCGTGCTGCTCATCCTCAGCGGCAATTCCATCCATGTGCTCGGCGTTCCCTGGGCCGACCAGCTGCTCACCGTGCTCTGGGTGGTGGGCATGATGAACTCCATCAACATGCTCGACAACATGGACGCCATCACCACCGTGGTGTCCCTGTTCATCCTGGCCGCGGGGCTCCTGGTGTACCTGTTCAATGGACCGCGCATGAGCATCGACGTGGTGCTCATCATCGGGGTGATGGCCGCCCTGGCCGGCTTCCTGTTCTACAACTGGCACCCCTCGCGGATGTACATGGGCGACACCGGCAGCCAGTTCCTCGGCGTGTTCCTCGCCTACGTCGGCATCCGCTGCTTCTGGAACGGCACCGGCGCCTCGGGCATCGAGGAGGGCTGGCGCCAGGCCTCGGTGGCCCTGGTGGTCTTCCTGCTTCCCATCGTGGACACCACCACCGTCACCATCAACCGCCTGCTGCGCGGCACCTCGCCCTTCGTGGGGGGCAAGGACCACACCACCCACCACCTGAGCTACGCCGGACTGGGGGACGCCCAGGTGGCCCTCACCTTCGCCGCGCTCGGGGGGGTGTCCCTGCTCCTTACCTTCGTGGAGCTGCGGTTCATCGGCACCTGGAACGACCTGCACTCGGTGCTGTACGTGGGCTACTGCCTCACCGTGGCCTTCGTGCTCTACGGCCTCACCAAACGCACGCCCCGACGCCCATGACCCCCGCCACCCCGCTCCGCACCATGGCCCGCGGGGTGCTGCTCACCACCTCGGTGGCGGCCGCGGCGCTGGTGGTGCACCTGTTCTCCTTCGGCCTTGCCGCCGACGGCTCAGACCTCGACCACCAGCGGCACTTCAACGACAGCTACAAGATCTTCAGCCTCACCCTGCCCGAGGCGCTCAGCCTCTGCGGCGAGGAAGTGCCGCTGGGCAAGCTCGACGTGCGCGAGCGGCTCGACCGCGAACTGCTGGTGAACACGTACTGGCAGAGCAACAGCCTGCTGGCCCACAAGCGCGCGGCCCGCTGGTTCCCCGTGATCGAGCCCATACTCGCCCGCGAAGGGGTGCCCGACGACATGAAGTACCTCGCGGTGATCGAGAGCGGCCTCACCAACGTGGTGAGCCCCGCCGGCGCCACGGGGTTCTGGCAGTTCATGAAGGAGACCGCCATCCAGTACGGCCTGCAGGTGGACCACGAGGTGGACGAGCGCTACAACGTGGTGCGCAGCACCGAGGCCGCCTGCCGCTACCTGAAGGAGGCCCATGCGAAGTACGGGTCCTGGGCGATGGCCGCCGCCAGCTACAACCTGGGTCCGGCCGGTGTGGAGAAGCAGATGGCGCGGCAACGCACCAGCGACTACTACGCCCTGCAACTGCCCGAGGAGACCGGCCGCTACGTCTTCCGCATGCTGGCCGTGAAGGAGATCCTGAACGACCCCGCACGCTACGGCTTCCACCTGCGCAAGAAGGACCTCTACACCCCCTACCGCACCCGCGAGGTGCCGGTGACCGGCGCGATCGAGGACCTGGCCGACTGGGCCATCCGGCAGGGAACCGACTACCGCACCCTGAAGCTCCTGAACCCCTGGCTGCGCGACAACACCCTCACGAACAGCAAGGGCCGCACGTACATCGTGCTGATGCCCGCCGCTGATTTCGACACGGCCGCGGCCGACGAGGACTGACCGCCGCCACCCGCCATGCCGTTGGACACCCCGCTCCCGCACACCCCGCCCGAGGCCGCCGCCGAGGCCGAGTCCTCCATCGAGGTGCTCGGTGCGCGCGTGCACAACCTGCGCAACATCGATGTGAGCATCCCCCGCGACAGGCTCGTGGTGATCACCGGCCTCAGCGGCAGCGGCAAGAGCTCCCTGGCCTTCGACACCATCCATGCCGAGGGCCAGCGGCGCTACATCGAGACCTTCAACACCTACGCCCGCCAGTTCCTCGGCGGCATCGAGCGCCCCGACGTGGACCTGATCACCGGTCTGAGCCCCGTGATCGCCATCGAGCAGAAGACCATCAGCCGCAACCCGCGGAGCACGGTGGGCACCATCACCGAGATCTACGACCTGCTGCGCCTGCTCTACGCCCGCGTGGGCGACGCCTACTCGCACGTGACCGGCGAGCCCATGGTGCGCTACACCGACAAGCAGATCACGGACCTCATCGTGCGCGAGCACGACGGCCAGGACCTGCTGTTGCTGGCGCCGCTGGTGCGCGGCCGCAAGGGCCACTACCGCGAGCTCTTCGAGCAGCTGCTGCGGCAGGGTTTCCTGCGCGCCCGGGTCGACGGCAAGGTGATCGACATCACCGGGCGGCCGCGCCTGGACCGCTACAAGGTGCACGACATCGAGCTCGTGGTGGACCGCATCAAGGTGAAGGAAGGCGACCGCAAGCGCATCAGCGAGAGCTGTGCCACCGCGCTCAAGTACGGCAAGGGCAACCTCATGGTGCTGGATGCCAAGGGCGACAAGCCCCGGTATCTGAGCCGCCACCTGATGTGCCCCACCAGCGGCATCGCCTACGAGGAGCCGGAACCGAACCTCTTCAGCTTCAACAGCCCCTACGGCGCCTGCCCGCGCTGCAGCGGCCTGGGCCAGGTGACCGAGGTGAGCCTGGAGCGCATCGTGCCCGACCGCGGCAAGAGCGTGAAGAAGGGCGCCATCGTGCCCCTGGGCACCTACAAGGGCAGCTGGATCTTCAAGCAGATCGAGGCCGTGCTCCAGCATTACGGCCACACCATCGACACCCCCGTGGAAGAGATGGAGGACGAGGTGCTGGCCGCCATCCTCAATGGCATGGACGAGCCCCTGAAGGTGCAGAGCAGCATCGGGCTGAGCGACCGCAGCGTGCAGTTCGAAGGGATCATCCCCCACATCCTCGCGCAGGCCGAGGAGGGTCCCAAGAGCGCGCAGAAGTGGGCCGAGAGCTTCACCCACATGGTGGCCTGCCCCGCATGCGAAGGCACGCGGCTCAAGCGAACGGCCCTGTGGTTCCGCATCGCCGGCCGCAACATCCACGAGCTGGCCGCCATGCCCCTGGCCCAGCTGCACGCGCACATGGACGGGCTCCTCGGCCACCTGGAGGGCAGCAAGGCCGTGATCGCCCGCGACGTGGTGAAGGAGGTGACCGCGCGCACCGGCTTCCTGCTCGACGTGGGGCTGGAATACCTCACCCTGGACCGCAGTGCGCGCACCCTCAGCGGGGGCGAGGCCCAGCGCATCCGCCTGGCCACCCAGATCGGCAGCCAGCTCACCGGGGTGCTCTACATCCTGGACGAGCCCAGCATCGGGCTTCACCAGCGCGATGACCAGCGCCTGATCGCCAGCCTGCGCCAGCTACGCGACGGCGGCAACAGCGTGATCGTGGTGGAGCACGACAAGGAGATGATGATGAGCGCCGACCATGTGATCGACATGGGTCCCGGCGCCGGCGTGCACGGCGGTCACATCGTGGCGCAGGGAACGCCCGGCGCGCTGCGCGCGAGCGACAGCCTCACCGCGCGCTACCTGCGTGGCGAGCGGGCGATCGAGGTGCCCCGCGAGCGCCGCCGCGGAACGGGCGAGCGCCTGGTGCTGCGCGGCGCCAGCGGCAACAACCTGAAGAACGTGGACGTGGAGCTGCCGCTGGGCACCTTCACCTGCGTGACCGGCGTGAGCGGCAGCGGCAAGAGCACCCTCATCGGCGACACCCTCTACCCCATCCTCAGCCGCCACTTCCACCGGAGCGACGCGCAGGCCATGCCCTACAAGCGCATCGACGGACTCGCCCACATCGACAAGGTCATCGAGGTGGACCAGAGCCCCATCGGCCGCACCCCGCGCAGCAACCCCGCCACCTACACCGGGCTGTTCGACCACATCCGCGAGCTCTTCGCCCAGCTGCCCGGCGCGAAGATCCGCGGCTACAAGGCCGGGCGCTTCAGCTTCAACACCGCCGGCGGCCGCTGCGAGACCTGCAAGGGCGCCGGCGTGCGCGTGATCGAGATGAACTTCCTGCCCGACGTGAGCGTGCCCTGCGAGACCTGCCGCGGCAAGCGGTACGACCGCGAGACCCTCGAGGTGCGCTTCAAGGGCCGCAGCATCGCCGACGTGCTCGACACCAGCGTGGAGGAGGCGCTCGACCTGTTCAGCGAGATCCCCCACATCCGCGTGAAGCTGCAGACCCTGATGGACGTGGGCCTCGGCTACATCACCCTGGGCCAGAGCAGCACCACCCTCAGCGGCGGCGAGGCCCAGCGCATCAAGCTCGCCACCGAGCTCAGCAAGCGCGACACCGGCCGCACCTTCTACATCCTTGACGAGCCCACCACCGGCCTGCATTTCGAGGACGTCCGCCAGCTGATCGGCGTGCTGCAGCGCCTGGTCGACCAGGGCAACACCGTGCTGGTGATCGAGCACAACATGGACATCATCAAGGTCGCGGACCACGTGATCGACATGGGCCCCGAGGGCGGCGAGGGCGGTGGACGCATCGTGGCCCGCGGCACACCCGAGGAGATCGTGCTCCTGGGCCGCGGCCACACCGCCCGGTACCTCGAGGCCGAGCTCCGTTCAACACCCCACACATGACCAAGCAGGACAAGCGCCACCAGCAGGCGAACGAGCACCAGGAACGCAGGATCAAGAACGCGTTCAAGCGCAAGGGCTGGAGCGAGGTGAAGGCCAACGACAGCTGGGCCATCTTCAAGATCATGAGCGAGTTCGTGGAGGGCTTCGAGGCCATGCAGCGGATCCGCCCGTGCGTGAGCATCTTCGGCAGCGCCCGCACCGCGCCGGACGCGCCCGAGTACACCCTCGCCGAGGCCATCGCCTACAAACTCACCCAGCACGGGTACGGCGTGATCACCGGCGGCGGGCCCGGCATCAGGGAGGCGGCCAACAAGGGCGCCCAGCGCGGTGGCG
>JBIJCH010000157.1:0-5562 GCA_044344815.1 Flavobacteriales bacterium
CTGGTGATGGTGATGACCATGCTCACCGAGGATGACATCGTGCAGTGGGAGGAGCGCCAGCAGGAAACTTCCGGTGAAAGCGGGGAGGAGACCGCCGACACCCGCGTGGTGGTGCCCACGTGGTCGTCCCGCGCCTGAGCCGCTACCTTGCGGACGATCGCCCGATGACCAACAAGCGCCGCCGATACCTGCTGCTCACGGGGCTCGCCCTGTTGGTGGTGCTGGGCGCCTGGCAGGCCGACCGGGCCATACGCCACCGCGGTCATCCCGGCCTGCGCACCTTCCTGGCCCAGTGGGTGCGCAACTACCCGAAGAGCTTCGCCATGGAGCCGCCGGTGGTGCGCATCACCATCGACCAGGGCGGCATGGAGGCCCTGGAACGCGTGGTGGAACGCTCCCGCGCCCGCGGCGTGATCCAAGGGGCGGAGGAGGCCCAGGTGCCGGCGCTCATCGATGCCGGCGAGGGCTCCTTCAAGGCGAGCTTGCGCATCAAGGGCAAGATGACCGACCACGTGAAGGGCCGCAAGTGGAGCTTCCGCGTGATCGCGAAGAAGGACGGCGGATTCCTGGGCATGAAGCGGTTCAGCCTGCAGCACCCCGGCACGCGCAACCACCTCTGCGACTGGCTCTACCACAGGCTGAGCGCGGGCGAGGGCATCGTGGCCCTGCGCTACGGCTTCTGCCGCGTGGAACTGAACGGCGAGGACCTTGGCATCTACGCCTACGAGGAGCACTTCGGCCAGGCCTTGCTCGAACACAACGGACGCTTGAACGGTCCCCTGCTTCGCTTCGACCCCGCGCTGTTCTGGCAGCACCGTCTCAACGGAGTGGACGGCGTGCGCGTGAACGACGCCTATGGCGCCTACCAGGCCGCCGCGCTCGACGCTTACGGCACCAGCGACATCGCCGCCGACCCCGGGCAGCGCCGGCTCTTCGAGGAGGCCCTCGCGCTGGTGGAGGCCTTCCGCCGCGGTGAACGCACTGCCTCCCAGGTGTTCGATGCCGACCGGATGGGCCGCCGCCTGGCCCTGATCGACCTGGTGGGCGGCCACCACAGCCTCGATTGGAGCGATGTGAAGTTCCACTACGACCCCGCCGCGCAGCGCCTCGAGCCCGTGAGCTACGAGAGCTTCAGCGCCTTCCCCACCACCGAACTGGCCGGGGCGCACAAGGCCACCGGTGCGTTCCGCGAGGACGATGACCTGCACACCCAACTGCTGAAGGACCCCGTGGTGATGGCGGCCTATGTGCACCACCTGGAGCGCTTGTCGCGGAAGGAATACCTCGACAGCGCCTTCGCCGCCCTGAAGGGTCCGCTCGACACCGCCAGCGCCACGTTGTACGCCGAGTTCCCATACAAGGAGCTCGACCGCGGCATCTACTACGCCAACCAGCGTGCCATCCAGCGCCTGATGGCCGGCCCGCGCCCCGTGCATGCCTACGCCCAGGGCGTGGAGCGCGACACGCTCACGGTGCTGGCGGTGCCCACCGATGCCCTCCCCGTGCAGGTGGACAGCCTGCGCCTGCCCGACGGCCGGCGTTTCGCCCCGGTTGGCCCGCGCCTGGTCCCCTGCCGTCCCCGCGGCGGTGTGGGCAGGCCCCTGGCCCTGCGGTTCGCCACGGGACCGCTGGCCGACAGCCTGCTCACCGGCGATGCCCTGCTGCTGTGCCGGTTCCCGGGCAGCGCGCACCAACGGGCCTTACCGGTGCAGGCGTTCGCGCTGCGCACCGTGCAGGCCCTTGCCATGCCCGCGCAGAAGGAGCCGACCTTCCGCAGCTTCCCCTTCGTGCAGGTGGACGAGGCGGCCAGGGTGGTACGTTTCGCCCCCGGCGCCTGGACCATCGACCGCGACCTGGTGATCCCCGAAGGCTACCGGGTGGAGGCGGTGCCGCCGTTGAAGCTCGACCTGGTGAACGGCGCCGAGCTCGTGAGCCGCTCGCCCCTGCGGTGGACCGGTCAGGACGAACGGCCCATCCTCGTCTCCAGCCCCGACAGCAGCTCCCTCGGCGTGCATGTGATCACCGCGCAAGGCCAGAGCCGCCTGGATCACGTGCACTTCACCGGCCTGATGCGCTACGCCGGTGACCAGGTGCGCCCGGCCGATGTCAGCTTCCACCGCAGCGACGTGAGCCTGGAGCATTGCCGCTTCAGCGGAACGGGCGCCACGCTGCTGGACGTGTCGCTGGGCCAGTTGCAGATGCGCAGCTGTGTCCTCGCCGGCGGGTCCGACCAGCTGGAACTGCATTTCGTGCAGGCCCAGGTTTCGGGCACGCGGTTCCAGGACGCCGGTGATGATGCCCTGAGCGTGGAGGGTGGCGGGCTCAGCCTGTCCACCAGCATGATCGACGGCGCAAGCGGCGTGGGGGTGAAGGCCGGCGTGAAGGCCCGCGTGGCCATCAAGGGCAGCGATGTGCGAACGCGCGGCACAGGCTTGGAGGGCCGCGAAGGCGCCATGCTCACCATGGACGATGGAAGCCTGAACGCGCCAGTGGCGGTGAAGGCCGGGAAGAAGGAGATGCGCTACGGCCCGGTGCGCATGACCCTGGAAGGGGTGGAGGCGCCGGACGCGGCGGGCTCGGCAAAGTGCGGTGCAGGCAGCAGCATCACCATCAACGGTGAGCCTTTGGCCGCCGACAAGGCCGCGAAAGGCACATGAAGGGGGCGCTGGATCGGAGCTTCGGGCCGCGCGCTGCACGCCGCGTGTGGCCGCTGCTCGCCTTCATCCTGCCCACGCTGCTCCTGGCCCAGCGCTCGCCCTTCAACGGACTGGACGTGCTCCCGGCCGACAGCACCGGCCACTACCGCATCCTCATCGGTGGGCATTTCCACGGCGAGAGCACGAACCGCAGCGGCTACCCGGCGGCCACCCTGCTCGCGAACCTGGACACCATCAACAGCCTCGGCGCGCACCTCTTCCTCTGCACTGGCGACCTCTTCATGGACCCGGTGAAGGACCTGCCGCGCTACCAGCGCTCGTTCTTCAGCAAGCTGAAGATGCCCTTCTTCAATGCGCCGGGGAATCATGATGGACCAGGGGAGTCCAGTGATCAGGTTTTTCAAGCTCAAGGCTGGCGCCAAACCGTCTATGCACCTATTGATCCAGGTGGCCCAGCCGAGTCGTGGATGGAGATGCCGGGTCCGATCGTAGCGCTTTTCGACACGGAGCGTAAGGAGGGTTATGCCGATAGTGAGCGCATCGGGATCCTGACGCGCCTTCTCGATATCGTTGATTCCACCAACCGTGCAACAAAGGCGTGGACCCAGGTCTTCATCATCTCCCACCGCCCCATCTGGGCCGAGGACGACCCGCAGTACAGCCCGCTCTTCAAGGACAACACGCGGTCAACCTTCGGCACCAACTTCCGCAAGGATGTATACCCGTTGCTGGAGCGGATCGCGCAGCACGCCCACGTGTACTGGATCAGCGGCAGCCTGGGCGGCGGGGCCCCGAGCAGCATCTTCTTCCAGCCCCACGCGCCCAACATCACCTTCATCCAGTGCGCCATCCGCGATGTGCCGAGGGACGCCCTGCTCATCGCCGATGTGCACCCCGACACGGTGAGGTGGAGCGCCTTATCGCTCACCGGACAGAAGCTTCGGTCCCCGGAGACCTACGATGCCGCCTGGTGGCGCTCCAAGCGGGGGAAGGAGGAGGGCTTCAACTGGCGGTTGCTTCCTTACCTGATCAGGACCACCGTGCTGCACCGGGCCTTCTGGTGGGGTGCGGGCCTCATGCTGCTGCTTCTGCTCTTCGTGCGGCGCATCCTTCGGCGTTGAAGGCCGTTGCCAATGCCCTCACTTCGGGCAGAATGCCCTGGGATGGGGCATCTGTGTCCACTGCGCCTCCGCGAAGCCGCTTCGGCGAAGCAAGGTCCGTGTCCATCTGTGGTTCGATCCCATCGCTGCGGCGCATCCTTCGGCGTTGATCCACGTCTATGGCACGGCAACCGTAGCTTCGCCACCCATCATGGCCCGTATCCTCGTCACCGGCGGTGCCGGTTTCATCCCCAGCGAGCTCACCACCCGCCTCGCGAACGACCCCGCCAACGATGTGGTGGCGGTGGACAACCTGCTCACCGGCGACCTGCGGAAGCTGCCGCTCGACAGCCGCGGCAACCTGCACTTCATCAAGTGCGATGTGAACCGCTTCGAGGACATCAGCAGCGTGTTCTTCGCCTACCGTCCCGAGTTCGTGTTCCACTACGCCGCGGTGGTGGGGGTGAAGCGCACCACGGACAACCCCGTGATGGTGCTGCGCGACATCGACGGCATCCGCAACGTGCTCGACCTCAGCAAGAACACCGGCGTGAAGCGCGTGTTCTTCAGCAGCAGCAGCGAGGTGTACGGCGAGCCGGTGGAGATCCCCCAGAACGAGCACACCACCCCGCTCAACAGCAAGCTGCCCTACGCCATCGTGAAGAACCTGGGCGAGGCCTTCCTGCGCAGCTACCACAAGGAGTACGGCCTCGAGTACACCGTGTTCCGCTTCTTCAACACCTACGGCCCCAAGCAGAGCCGCGATTTCGTGGTGAGCAAGTTCATCCGCGCCGCCCTCAAGGGAGAGGACATCACGGTGTACGGCGATGGGCGTCAGACCCGCACCTTCTGCTACATCGACGACAACATCGAGGCCTGTGTGAACGCCTTCACACGCAACGAGGTGCTGAACGATGTGGTGAACATCGGCAGCGACGTGGAGATCACGATCCTCGACCTCGCCAGGCTCATCATCGAGCTTACCGGGAGCCGCAGCAAGGTGGTGCACCTGCCGCCGCTGGAGGAGGGCGACATGACACGGCGCATGCCCGATGTGGGCCGCATGCTCCAGCTGCTGGGCCGGGAGCCCCTGCCGCTGCGCCAAGGCCTTGAGCGCATCCTCGCCGATACGCGCTTCATCCTCGGATGAGCTCCGCGCGCACGATCCACGGCTGAATGTGCGGCATCGCAGGCATAGCGGGACTGCAGGCGGTGACCCGGGTCGCCAACGAGCCCGATCCCCGTCGCATCGTGCAGCGCATGAACGATGCGCTCGCCCACCGCGGTCCCGATGCCGATGGCCTCTTCCAGGGCGGTGACGTGGTCCTTGGCCACCGCCGCCTCAGCATCATCGACCTCAGCACCGCCAGCGACCAGCCCATGACCACGCCCGATGGTCGCTTCACCATCGTGTTCAACGGCGAGATCTACAACTACCGCGCCCTGCGCGACCAGCTCGGTGGACCCTGGCGCAGCGGTGGTGATGCCGAGGTGCTCCTGCAGGCCTGGGCGAAATGGGGCGAGGCGTGCCTGCCGAAGCTCGAGGGCAGGTTCGCCTTCGCCATCTGGGACGAGGTGGGCAAGGAGCTCTGCCTGGTGCGCGACCGGCTCGGTGTGAAGCCCCTCTACTACGCGCAGTATGTGGTGCGCGGCGGCGGGAGCGACGCGTTCGGCATCTGCTTCGCCAGCGAGGTGCGCGCCCTGCTGGGCGGCGGCGTGGTGCAGCCCAGGCTGAACCGCGAGGCGCTGCCCGACTACCTGCGCTACGGTACCGTGCACGGCACCGACACGCTCGTGCAGGGCGT
>JBIJCH010000241.1:0-4437 GCA_044344815.1 Flavobacteriales bacterium
TGGTCACCTCGATCTGCACCTCCACTTCCCCAGCGCCGCATTGCGGCAACGCGTTAAGGGCGAAGCCCAGGGCGGGCAGCAGGAATACGGCGCGGGTTCGATCGAACAGCATGGATGAGCAGGGTGTCAGGTGTGTGGGTGGCGCAAATATGGGTCTCGGGAAGGAAGGCGGGTATCGTTCCTTCACCGTGGCGAAGGAACGCTCAGGGCAACTGTTCGGTTCGGAAGGCCGTGGGCGTTGTTCCACCGATGTTCACCAGGATGGGGTCGCGGTCGTTGGCCGAGCCGGTGTACTTCACCTGGCCCGACAGGTTCACGTCCTCGCGCATGTAGCCGGTGGTGATCGCCGTTGTGGTGGCCCCGCCGATGGCGTTGAGGATGGGGTCGCGGTCGTTGTTCTGGCCGGTGTATTTCAGCTGGCTCACCGACCCGTCGCGGAACACGTTCCCGGCCCACATCACCTGCTGGCCGTTCACGGTCTTGCGGGCGTCGGTGCCAAAGGTGGCGGTGGCGGCGCTGCGCAGATCGATCACGGTGTTCGCCGTACCCAGGGACACCGGGGCGGCCGTCATGATGCCGAGGTGGTTGCGGTGGCGCACCGCCACATGGTAGGCGCCCGCCGGCACCTGCACCACCACGTTCGAGGTGCCGTCCAGACCGACCACATCACCATCGCGCTGCAGCAACGCACAGCGCGTGGCCACCACCTGCGATGGGGTCACCGCGCTCCGGAGCTCCAGCTGCACCCAGTCCACGATGGCGTTCGGACCGGTGACATCGAACACCGTGGGCAGCACGCTCTCCCCGCCGCCGCCACCCGCCTGCGGGAAGCCCAGCGCGGTATAGGGCTCACCGGTGGGGATCATGTTGCCTGTACGCAGCGCATCGCTCATCAAGCCGTTGCCATCGTAAGGCCCCTCCAGGAACACCTGCGGGCGCAACGAGACCATGTTCGACACGGTGATGCACGCTCCGGCCACCTGGGCCACCACGTTGTTCGCGTCCTTGTTCACGATGTCGTCGATGGAGGCGATGCAGATCTGCGTGCCGGTGATCGCGTAGTAATGGATGCGGCAGTAGGGCACGAACCCGTTGTTCTTCACGAGGCTGGAGTCGATGTAGCTGAGGCCGATCACCTTCGTGCCACCCAGCGCGCTGCTCCACACGATCTCGCCGGTGAGCTGGGCGGCCAGGTTCTGCACGGTGGACACCTGGATGCCGGCCACGTTGAACTCGACCCCGAGCACCCGGCAGTTCGGGTTCCTCACATGGATGTCGATGTAGCCGTCCGTGGGGTTGAAGGCCCCGATGGTGAGCTGCACGGTGTCCACGGTGCTCTGGTAGCCGCGGGGGAAGTCGCACCAGGGATGGTAGTGGAGCACGTGCGGCGCCTGGTCGTGCTGGTCCTGCTGGTTGTAGCACGAGGCGATCAGCGCTGCATCGGTCACGGTGATCTCGCCGTCGGCATTGAGGTCGGTGCAGGCCGAGGGGGTGATGTCGTTGCCCAGGATGCCCATCACGTAGGCGGCCGCATCCGGCTGGTCCTGCGCGCCGTTCAGGCTCAGGTCGCCGGTCCTCGCGGGCCCGTTGCATGCCCCCATGCAGTCGGGCATGGCGCTTCCGTAGGGCTGGCCCAGGCAGTCCACCACCGGCGTGCAGCCCGTGGCCATCGTGAAGGAGGGCACGTTCTGCGCGTTGCGGGTGATGTTGATGCACACCGAGGCGTAGTTGTTGGTGTAGTTCATCTCGTGGCGCCCCAGTGCATCGGGCCTGCGCGCCCAGTTGGTGCGCAGCACCAGGGTGTAGAGCCCCGCGGGCACGTCCGTGATGTCGATCCAGTTGCACGTGGTGCCGCTGCCGTACAGGTCGTAGCAGTCCTTGCTGATGCCCATGTTGCTGCAGCCGAACTGGGGTGTGCCGCCGAAGCAGCCCACATCGATCACGCAGTACCCGTTCTTGAACCCCACCGGCACGGGCTGGTTGTTCTGGTCGAAGAGCAGGTAGTCCGCATAGCCGCTGTAATGCGCGTGGCCGTGGCAGTTGTTCGTGCTGAACATCTGCGGCTGGCTGCCGGGGCTGCCGATGTAGTAATCGGTCTCGCCGATGTTGTCGATGCGCGTGTTGAAGCGGATGACGTAGCGCTGCCCGAAGCCCTTCACACAGCCCTCCTGCACGGCGCATACGTCGCTCGTGGCGATGGTGACGGTGGACAGGTTCAGGCTGTTCTGCAGCGCGGTCTGGTTCATGGTGAGGTCGGGCCCGAGCGGGCATGCGGGATCGCCCATGGGCAGGCAGCACCCCGTGCAGGCCACGGTGGCCAGGGGCTCGTAGTTGCAGGCGTTCACGTCCATGCACCCCACGGCCGGGCCATTGTAGTCGATGCGGAAACTGGCGGTGGTGCAGCTGCCGTTGTTGGTGCCAACCCGGATGCGGTAGGTGGTGCCCGCCGCCATGTTGGCCGTGATGCGGGCCTGCTGGCCGCAGCCCCCGAGGCTGTCGTCCGCGAAGGTGGCCCCCTCCAGCCCGCTGCTGATGGTGATGCTTCCGCAGGCCATGTCGTACATCCACAGCTTCGTGTCGCAGGTGTTCAGCCCGCACGTGGTCAACGTGTAGGAACCGGTCTGCGCCGGGGTCCAGGTGTACCAGTGCTCCAGCGACGGCGCCGTGTACACCACCCCGGTCTGCGCGGTGAGCGCGTTCGAGCACGACTGCCCGGGGCCGCAGTTGAAGGTGGTCTCCTGGTACGAGCCGAACTGCCCGCCCTGGAACACCATCACCCCGTCCAGGTAGACGTAATAAGCACCGTATCCATAGCTGGGGTGGTAGATGCCGTCACCGGCGGTGTCGTTGATGCGGAACAGGAGGCAGGCTGACGCCGGGACACAGAGCGTAGTGCCCAGGTGATTCCCGCTCGCGACCAGGGTGTTGGTCGAGGCGTCCTTCAAGGTCCAGCTCGTCTCCTGCGGATAGTTGTCCGCGATGATGTCGATGGTCACGCGCTTCTGCCCCACCGGACAGGCATAGGCGCAGCTGCCGTCGTTGATGTTCGCCGTGCTGTTGTAGTTGCTCGCCAGCGGATCGGGGCAGCCGAGCACCGCAGCCTGGTCCCGCACCACCACGTCATCGATGGCGATGTCGCTGAGCTCGCCGCTCCCGGTCACCGCCCTGAAGCGGATCCGCACATCGGGTCCCACGTAGGGACCCAGGTCCAGCCAGCCCTGCTTCCACTTCAAGCCCTGATCGCCGGTCAGGGACCACACGCCCTGGGTGATGACCCCGCCCACGTTCACATCCACGTACAGGGCTCCCATCTGCGACCCGTGCATGTGGTACCAGAAGGTGAGGTGGGGGTTGGTGAGGCCGGTGAGGTTGTAGCACGGGCTCTGGAGGATGGCCACCTTGTTGGGCGTGGCGGTGGCGCCCGTGGCCTCCACGTACATGTACTTGCCCGAGGTGTTGTTGCCGGTGTGGTCGCCGATGGGACCGGTGTTGGCCGTTGGCGTGCCGTTATTGTCCACGGACCAGTTGAGGTCGTCGCCGGTGAGGTTGGACCAGCCGGACACCAGGGTTCCGGGGGTGCCCACCGTACCGGAGGTGAACGGTTCCGAACCGGGGAAGGTGGTGACGCACTGGGCCGTGGCTGCGACCGTTAAGGCAAAGGCAGGACCGGTAAGGATGGAGCGGAACATGGGTGCGGAGCGTTGGGACATCACAAGATAGGCAGCCCCTGTGAATGCGCGAAGGGCGTCCGGGACCGCGGTCCCGGACGCCCTCCTCCGGGCAGGCTCCCGCTCAGCGCACCACCAGCCGCTCGGTCATCAGGCCCGCTGCCGACCGCACGTTCACCACGTACACGCCGCTTCCGAAGGCCTTCAGATCGAGCGTGCGTTGGAACCGGCCCGAAAGACCCGCCACGCGCTCGCTGTGCACCTTGCGGCCCAGGGCGTCGATCACCTCCACCTCGATGGCGCCATTGGTGGCGGCATCGAAGGACAACTGCGCGATGCCCTCGGTAGGGTTCGGCTGCAGGGAAAGACCGCTCACGGCGGCCCCCATGGACACACCACCCGTGCTGATCTGGTAGAGCACGCCGGTCTGGTCCAGGCCGTTCAAGGAGACGTAGTAATCCCCGTTGTTCGCCGTGGTCCAGGGATCGTTCACCAGTTCGAAGGTGCTGGTGCCGTTGAGCACAGGGATGGTGATCAGGGGGTACTCCACGCCGGCGCTCCACGAGGTGGGCACCTGGTTCAACGGGGTGAAACCGAAGCCGGCGAACACCTGGTAGCGATAGCCCGCATCATTCACCTCCGGGCCCGACTTGATCACGGTGATGTACTCATCGGCCGGGGATACGCCGGATACCGCACCAATGCTGGCACCCGAAGCCGCATCCCAGCGGACGGTGAACACGATGCTGGCGAACAGGCCGTCAAATCC
>JBIJCH010000158.1:0-5543 GCA_044344815.1 Flavobacteriales bacterium
AGGCGGGGTTCACGAAGAGGGCGTAGGCCACGAACAGCTTGTACACGAGGATGATGAAGTACACCACCCAGAAGGTGAGGAAGAAGCCGGTGCCCCACCAGCCGCCGGCAGCGGTGTCCATGCCGCTGAAGAGCGCCTCGCGCCCCACCAGGAAGTACACCAGCGGGGCCATCACCGCGATGAAGATGCCGTCGAGGAAGGAGGTGAAGGTGATGACGGTGATGCTCTTGCCGGCGTTGATGCCCTCGCGGGTGAGGATGAAGATGGCGAAGAAGAAACCGCCGCCGATGATGCCCGGGGCGATCGCGCTGGCGAACTCCCACAGCATGATGGTGACGAAGGTGCGCCACCAGTTCAGCTCCCTGTCCGTGAGGTGGCGGATGCGCAGCATGTACATCCAGTCGCGCACCACCAGGCTCAGGAAGGCGAGGAACATCCACCAGGTGCTGTACCAGCTCCAGGTCACATCGGCCAGCGCTTTGCCGCTGCTGCTGCGCCACACGAGCAGGGCCGTGATGCCCAACCCGATGGCCACGGGCAGCAGCACCTTGCCCGTGCTGAACGAGCGCAGGAACTTCCTGGCCTCCTGTTCGGCGGTGCTCATGCCGGGGTTCGTGGTACGGCGTTCACCGGGTGCCGCTCAATCGGCGTCGTTCTCCGAGAAGCTGTCGGGCTCAGGCTTGGGCGGCGTGGTGAGCACGCGGAAGAAGAAGTACAGCGTGAAGCCGGTGACCGTGCCCATGGACAGCAGCATCAGGGTGAGGGCGGAGGTGTTCATCCCTTGTGGTGTTTCAGCAGGGCCACGCGCTTGAGGTAGGCCACGCGCACGAACCAGGAGATGGTGAGGAACATCAGCAACAGCAAGGCACGCGCGCCGTGCACCTGCCACGGGAGCCCGGTGGCGGTGATCTTCTCCCAGATGCCGGGCAGCGAGGCGAAGAACACGCCACCGATGAAGAGCGGGGTGACGTACTTGATGATGAAGCGATAGAACGGCGGCACCTGGATGTCTGCTCCGGTGGTGATCTCTTTCCAACCGGGCAGTTTTCTCATCGCATCAATGGGTAGCACGTCTTCAGAATCTTCCCACTTCTTGTAGTCATCAGCCAAGCCGAAGACCCAGGCGAACAGGATGATCTCGAACAGCGCGAACACCACGAGCCCGACCGTGCCGGCCCAGTAGTCGTACTCATCGAACACGCCCTCGTTGAAGTACAGCACCGTGGGCAGGCCGAGCACCAGCACGATCACCCCGAAGAACCAAGCCGCAGGCTTGCGCTTCCAGCCGAACTCGTTCTCCAGGAAGCCCATCACGGGTGTGCCCATGGCCAGCGAGCTGGTGATGCCGGCGAAGAACAAGAGGCCGAACCAGCACACTCCGGCGATCATGCCCAGCGTGGGGCCCCATTGCGTGAAGAGGTACGGCAGCGTCTTGAAGCCGAGGCCCAGGCCACCGGTCTTCGTCAGTTCCACCACCTTGTCGATGCCGAGGTAGCCGATGCTGATGGGGATGATGATGGACGCGCCCAGCACCACCTCCACGAACTCGTTCATCCAGCCGGCGCTCATAGCGTTCAGGGCGATGTCGTCCTTCTTCTTCACGTAGCTCGCATAGCATTGGATGCTGCCCATGCCCACGCTGAGGGTGAAGAAGATCTGCCCGGCGGCCGCCAGCCACACCTTGGCGCTCCAGATGCTGCTGTAGTCCGGTGTCCAGAGGAAGTTGAGGCCCACCGTGCCATCGTTCACCGCGCCGTGGTGGCCCGCCTGCAGGGTGACGCCCATCACCGCGAGCACGATGCCGAAGAGGATCAGCAGGGGCATGCCCACCTTAGCCACCTTCTCCACACCGCCGCTGAGGCCCTGCGCCAGGATCCAGGTGTTCAGGAACAGGCACAGGAGCCAGAACACGATGGGCTCATAGGGAAGTCCGGTGGTGGAGGTGTTGATGTCGATGTAGTTGCCGAAGAAGCCCGCCACCTGCTCGGCGCTCTGGCCGTTGAAGGAGCCGGCGATGCTGTGCCACACGTAGCTCAGGGTCCAGCTCTCGAGGTAGCAGTAGTACGCGGCCACGGCGATGTTGGTGAAGATGCCGAACACGCCCACGTACTTACACAGCGCCCGCTTGGGGTCCATCTCGTGCAGGATGAAGGGCGTGCTGTGGTTGCCCTTGCGACCGCCGAAGCGCCCCATGGCCCATTCCACCCACAGCAGCGGGATGCCCATGAGGAGGAAGCACACCAGGTAGGGGATGATGAAGGCCCCACCGCCGTTCTGGATGGCCTGCACGGGGAAGCGCAGGAAGTTGCCAAGGCCCACGGCGTTGCCCGCCATGGCCAGGATCAGGCCCACGCGCGAGCCCCACGATTCGGTGTTCGACATGCGTTCGGTGTTCGTGGGTGACAAGATAGAAGTTCAGCCGAACGGCACGCGCGTGGCCGGGGAGGCGTGCGCCGTTGTTCGTGCATCGTGGCCCACGTTCCCGACGAACCCGCCTGCGCTATGCTTAGGCTGGGCGATGCAACGAACAACGAAAAAAGAAAAACGGGCAACGAGGCTTTACAGCACACGCCAAAGCTCAGGGGTTCCCGACGGACATCGGACCACCGACAACGGATCCTTCAATTCGTCTGCTCGCGCCGCTTGATCTCGTCGCGGAGCTTGCTGGCGCGCTCGTAGTCCTCGTCGTTGAGGGCCTCCTCGAGCATCTCCTTCAGGTCGTCGAGGCTGGCGCCCTTGATGCCCTTGCGTTCGGGCTTCTCGGCCTTCTCCATCTTCTCGCCCTCGGCCTTCTCCTCCTCACCCTCCTCCACCTTGAGGCCGGCGGCGCTCATGATGAACTCATAGGAGAAGATGGGGCACTCGAACCGTAGGGCCAGCGCGATGGCGTCGCTGCTGCGCGCGTCGATCTCCACCTCCTGGCCGTTCTGTTCCAGCACCAGCTTGGCGTGGAAGATGCCCTCCACCAGGTCGTTGATGATCACCTCCTTCAGCGTGATGCCGAGGGTGTCGCTCACGTTCTTGAACAGGTCGTGCGTGAGGGGGCGGGCCGGCTTGATGTTCTCCACCTGGATGGCGATGGCCTGCGCCTCCACGCCACCGATGATGATGGGCAGTCGACGATCGCCGTGCACCTCGGCCAGGATCAGCGCGTAGGCCCCGGCATGCGTGTGGCTGTACGTGATCCGCAGGAACTTCAGCTCGACCTTCTCCATCCTCGGGGATACCGCAAAGGGCGGTGCAACGGGGCCGTGAAGATACGGTGCGGCGGCTTACCGGAGCCACCTGCGTCCGCGATCGCGGCGGCCGGGTCAGCGCTCGGCGTTGAGCTTCTTCGCCGCCTCGATCAGCTTGGGCAGCACCTCGAAGGCGTCGCCCACGATACCGTAGTCCGCCGCCTTGAAGAAGGGGGCCTCGGGGTCCTTGTTGATCACGCAGATCACCTTGCTCTGGTTCACCCCGGCCAGGTGCTGGATGGCGCCGCTGATGCCGATGGCGATGTACAGGTTCGGGCGGATGGCCACACCGGTCTGGCCCACGTGCTCGTGGTGCGGACGCCAGTGCATGTCGGCCACCGGGCGGCTGCAGGCGGTGGCGGCGCCCAGCAGGCCGGCCAGCTCCTCCACGGGCGCCCAATGCTCGGGGCCTTTCATGCCGCGGCCGGCGCTCACCACCAGCTCGGCCTCGGGCAGGGGGATGCCGCTGCCGGCCTTGCGCAGCTCCTTCACGGTGATGCGGGCGGGACCGAGGTCGCCGGCGAAGTCGTGCACGGTGGCGCTGCCGCCGCCCTGGCCGATGGCGATGCTGTTGGGGCTCAGGCTCACCACCTTCACGGGGCTGCTCACCTCCACGAAGGCGCGGGCCTTGCCGCTGAACACGTTCCGCTTGAAGCGGCTCCCCTCGGGCAGGGCGATCGCACCGGCCACATGCCCGGCCTTGAGGCGGGCCGCCACGCGCGGGGCCACGGCCTTGCCGGTGGCATCGGCCACGCACACGATGGTGGTGGCGCCTTCCGCAGCGGCCACCTCGCACACCAGCCTGGTGAGCTGCTGGCCGTCCACGGCCTTCACGCCGCGCGCCACGACAACCTTGGACGCACCGTTGGCGCCGAGGGCCTCGAGCCCCTGCGCATCGCCGAAGGTGACGGCCGTTACGGGGCCACCGGCCAGCTGGCTGGCGTAGGTCACGGCCTCCTGGGCCGCCTTTGGGAGCTTCTCCCCCCGGGTGTCGATGAAGACGATCGTGCTCATTGGAGAAATGGTTGGGGCGGGAGATCTCCCGCCCGTACGATGAATGGTTCAGATCACCTTGGCCTCGGTGTGCAGCAGTTCGATCAGCTTCCCGGCCTCCTCGGCGGGGATCATCCTCACCGCGCCCTTGGCGGGTGGCAGCTCGAAAAGCACAGTGGCGGCCACCGGTGCGGGGTTGGTGGCGGGCACCACCTGCAGGGGCTTGGTACGGGCCGCCATGATGCCGCGCATGTTGGGGATGCGCTGCTCGGCCATGCCTTTGGCGGCACCGATCACGCAGGGCAGCTGCAGCTCCAGCACCTCCACGCCGCCGGGCACGTCCCGCTCCACGGTGGCGGTGGTGCCGCTCACGTCGAGCTTGCTGGCCAGGGGCACATAGGGCAGGTCGAGCAACTCGGCCACCATGGCGCCCACCTGGCCCCCGTTGAAGTCGATCGTCTCCTTGCCGGCCAGCACCAGGTCGAAGCCCTTGTCCCTGGCATGGGCGGCCACCTCGGCGGCCACCTGGTAGGCGTCGGTGGCGGGGGCGTCCACGCGCACGGCCTCGTCGGCGCCGATGGCCAGGGCCTTGCGGATGGTGGCCTCGGTGTCGGCGCCGCCCACGGTGATGGTGGTGACGCTGCCGCTGCCCTTGGCCTCCTTCAGCTCCAGGGCGCGCACCAGGGCGTACCACTCGTCATACGGGTTCACGATGAAGGTGACCCCGTTCGCATCGTACTGCGTGTTGTTCGCGGTGAAGGCGATGCGCGCGGTGGTGTCGGGCACCTGGCTGATGAGCACGAGGATCTTCATGGTGGGGTAACGTTGCTGGCCCTCGCCAGGTTCACCCGGGTGAACGGGAGGGGCCGCGAAAATAGGGAGGGGGCCGATCCACGGCATCCGCGGCCGGGTGTTCATACTTCCCCCGGCTTGTGGATCGCCGACGACAGGTGCCGGTTGAGGGGCGGTTAGCTTCGCATGACCTTCAACACAGGAACAGGCATGAACCCACGCTACGCTTTCGCCCTGGCCTTCGCGGCCCCCCTGGCGCTCCACGCCCAAACGCAGAACGCCCTCGACCTTGATGGGGTGGACGACGAGGTGACCGTGGCCAACGCCTCGACCCTCGTGGCCAATGCCACGGGTATCACCCTCACCTGCTGGGTGTACCCCGCACATTCCTCCAGCTGGCCCGACATGGACGCGTTCGCTGGGTTCCGGGACAACGCCACGTTCGACTTCTACCTGCTACAGACCTACGGTACCACCTTGGAGGGCCGCTTCCGGAACAGCACCAGCGGCATCTTCACCATC
>JBIJCH010000264.1:0-4004 GCA_044344815.1 Flavobacteriales bacterium
ACCTTGTGCGACCGGGTGGCCGCCGACCTCAACGGGCGGCTGGTGCTGGAGGAGTTCGACGACAACCCGTTCCTGCCGCGGTTCTATGCCGAACCCGAACGGTACGCCTTCAGCGTGGAGCTCTCCTTCCTCGCGCAGCGGTACCACCAGCTGAAGCGCATCACCGAGCAGAGCCTGTTCCACACGTGCACCATCGCCGATTATTCCATCGGAAAATCCCTCGTCTTCGCCCGGGTCACGCTGCCCGAGGACGAGTTCGTGCTCTTCCGCGACCTGTACGACATCATGTACGCCGACCTGCCCCGGCCGGACCTGCTGGTGTACCTGCACCTGCCGCTGGAGCGCGTGCGGGAGCGCATCCGGCAACGGGGCAGGGGGTACGAGCGCACCATCACGGCCGAGTACCTGGAGCGGTTGCAGGAGCGGTACCTGGACCACCTCCAGAAGCTGAAGGGCGCGCGGGTGGTAGTGCTCGATCTGGAGGGCGTGGACCTGCGTGATGACCCCAGGGCTTATCAACAGCTCCTGGCCCTGCTCGCGGCCGAGCATCCGGAAGGCTGCACCGTTCGCGGGCTTTAGTCCACAGGTCCGCTGTGGACAACTGCCGGATCAGGGACATGGGGTGCCGATCGCGGTGGTTATGTTTGCGCCCGAAATACGTAACACGCGCCTATCATGGAAAAACGGCACATCGCCCCACTGCTGCTGGCAGCCATTCTCGTCTCCGGTTGCGGTGGCCTGGGCAAGATGAACAAGTACGTGAAGAACATCACGTACACGGTGGACCCCAACCCCCTCATCGTGCAGGGCGATTCCGTGGCGGTGAACGTGAACGGGAACTTCCCGGGCAAGTACTTCTACCGCAAGGCGCAGGCCGAGCTCACCCCCACGATCACTTACGCCGGTGGCAGCACCCCGCTGAAGATGGTGGGCTTCCAGGGCGACAAGGCCGCGGGCAACTACACCGCGGTGCCCTATGAGACGGGCAAGAGCTTCAGCTACAGCGACAAGGTGGCCTTCACCCCGGCCATGGAGAGCAGCGAGCTGATGCTGAACATCCTGGGCAAGCAGGGTAACAAGGAGAAGGCGTTCGACGCGGTGAAGCTCACCGACGGTGTGATCACCACGCCCTACCTCATGCTCAACGACGACAAGGTGATCATGGCGAAGGACGCTTTCCAACGCGTTACCTCGCACAGCATGAACGCCAAGCTGAACTATCTGATCAACTCCTCCGTGGTGCGCCCCGGCGAGCTGAGCGACGCTGACATCAAGGAGGTGGCGGCTTTCCTGAAGGCGCGTTCCAAGGACCCGAACTACATCCTAAAGGGGGTGAGCATCGATGCCTGGGCCTCCCCGGACGGTGAGCTGAGCCTGAACGAGCACCTCGCCGAGGACCGCGCGGCCTCGGCCAAGGCATGGTTGAAGGGCGAGCTGAACCGCAACAAGATCGCAGCCGGCAAGGACGATGCCTTCTACACCCTCAACCCCCGCGGCGAGGACTGGGACGGTTTCAAGGCCGCGATGCAGCAGAGCACCAACGTGCCGGACAAGGACCTCGTGCTGCGCGTGCTGGAGATGTACCCCGATGTGGCCAAGCGCGAGCAGGAGATCAAGAACATGGCCGCCACCTACACCGAGATCGCGGACCATATCCTGCCCGGCCTGCGCCGCTCCGAGATGCGCCTGAACTACGACATTCAGGGCAAGACCGACGAGCAGCTCACCGCCATGAGCCGCAGCATGCCCGACAGCCTGAACGTGGAGGAGCTCCTGTTCGCGGCCACCCTCACCAAGGACGCCAACGAGCAGCTGCGCATCTACAAGGAGTGCGAGCGCGTGCACCCCTCCGATGAGCGGGCCAGCAACAACATCGGCTGCATCTACTACGCCCAGAACAAGATGGCCGAGGCCGAGGCCCAGTTCCAGAAGAGCAACAGCATCAAGCAGAACCCCATCGCCACCAACAACCTGGCCGCCATCACCCGCCAGAAGGGCGACCGCAAGAAGGCCATGGAGATGCTGAAGAAAGCCTCCGGCGCCGGTCCCGAGGTGAAGTACAACATGGGCCTCATCGACATCCAGAACGGCAATTACGCCAGCGCCAACAGCAACTTCAGCGGCGTGAACGACTTCAACGCGGCCCTGGCCAAGGTGCTGGGTGGTGATGCCGCCGGCGCCCAGCGCATCCTGGAGGCGAGCCCCGACAAGGACACGGCCATCGGGCATTACCTCATGGCCATCTGCGGCGCCCGCCAGAACAACGGCGACATGGTGCGCAACCAGCTCGGCATGGCCGCCAAGATGGACCCGGCCCTGGGTGAGAAGGCGAAGAAGGACCTCGAGTTCCGCGCCTTCAAGGACAACCTCGGGCTCTGAGCCGCCCACACGCTTTCACCGAAGCCCCCGCAGCCATGCGGGGGCTTCGTTCTTTCGGGACCGGCCCGGACCGGGCGCAGCCCATACCGTGCTGCGTCAATGATGCTGACCTGTGGCGAACGGCTGGAGGCAAGCGGGCAGGGTGAACGGCCTGCCTGGACGTCCCAGGGGGCGCCTTCAAGGTCGACCTCGGGTGCTGGACCCGCACCAAGTCTTCACCGGACGCCCCGCAGCCGTGTGGGGTTTGGTGCTCCCGGAATGCGACAGGCCCGCACGCATCCCTGGTCGGCCGAGCTGATGTTCAGGACCGGAGGCGAACGGCCTTGGGCCGGTACAGGCAGAGCATCCGGTATGGCCGAGCGCCGTTGGGGGTGAGCGGACAAGGACCATCGGCCACTGCCCGGGCGTCGATGTTGGAGCCCGACAAGCGCTCCTGTCGCACAAGGCCGATCATGTGGCGGACGCTGGTTCCGCGGCGCCCGCCTTCTCTTCCGTCTCTGGCCGTGACCATTTCCCGGTTCGGAGCGGATGTGAAATGAAAAACCCGGCTCTGGGCCGGGCTTTTCCGAATGCGGTGGACCGCCTTAGAACACCACCTTCTGGCGGCGGATGCGGGTGCGGTACTTCTTCCCGCTGGTCTTGTACTTGTAAAGCTTGTAGTGGAACTGGGCCTTCAGGAAGAGGTAGGCGTCGAGGTCGCTGCTGTCGCCGCGCTGCGCGCCGGTGTTGCTCTGGCCCGGCACCTTGCCCAGGCTGGGGTCGGCCAGGTAGGCGGCGAGCGGCCCGCCAACACCCTCCAGTACCTCATTGTCGAAGTACACCCCGCTCACGTCATCGATGTAGTCCGTGAAGGTCTTCGTGTATTGCAGTTCCAGCCCGGCGCTCCACTGCTTGCTCAGCGCCTTGCGCAGGCCCACGCCCATGGGGATGCAGACCTGGAGGGTATTGTACTCCTCGGGTCCGCCCTCGAGGCCCTGGCCTTCGGTGCCCAGCGGCCGCAGCTCCACGTAGGTACCGTTCAGCAGGCTCTTGGGGTTGAAGTAGAAACCGCCCACACCGGCGAACAAGTAAAGGCCTACGCGCGAGGACTTCTGGCCCTTCACGCCGCGCAGGTCGTACACGTGGCCGAGCTGCTCCTTGAAGAAGTGGAGCTCGTACACCACCTGCAGCTCGAACACATCGCTCTTGAAGTTCAGGTTGCGGTTCTGCCGGAAGACCTCGGTGGTAAGGTTGTCGTTGCCGGCCAGTACCCCGTAGGTGAAGTTGGTGCGGATGGCCTGCTTCTCGAAGGTGTAATACCGATGGCCGATGCTCACCGCCGGTTTCGTCTGGCTCAGTTCAAGGTCCCAGATGAAGGGGGAACCGATCTGGTTCCGGCCGCCCAGCTCACCCAGGAAATTGGAGATGCCCAGGCCGATGGTGAGCTCGTTCCGGTGGGTCTTCCAATAGTTGGAGTTGCGGAAATACTGCCCGTTGACGGACGGGGCCATCAGCGCAAGCAACACCAGGGCGAGGGGTATGCGTTTGGCCAAATGCACAGGGATGACGGAGCGGACCAAATATAGAAGGATCGTTCGAACCGGTGCGAAGGCCGGCGGTTTCATCACCAACAAGACAGCGGCTAT
>JBIJCH010000159.1:0-5513 GCA_044344815.1 Flavobacteriales bacterium
GTCGTAGTACCGGCGCGGCATGCCCTGCGAGCCCAGCATGAACTGGGTGAAGAAGGTCATGTTGAAGCCGATGAAGATGATCCAGCAGGCGATGGTGCCCAGGCGCTCGTCGTACATGCGGCCGAACATCTTCGGCCACCAGTGGTGCAGGCCGCCGATCATCGCGATCAGCGCGCTGCCCATCATCACGTAGTGGAAGTGGGCGACGACGAAGTACGTGTCGTGCAGGTGCACGTCGGTGCTCAGGGTCGCCAGGTGCAGCCCGGTGAGGCCGCCGATCGTGAACAGGAAGAGGAACGCCAGCGCGTACCACATCGGCGTGGTGAGCGACACCGACCCCTTGTAGAGCGTCGCGACCCAGTTGAACACCTTCACCGCGCTGGGGATGGCGATGAGCAGGGTGGTGAACACGAACACGCTGCCCAGGAAGGGGTTCATGCCGGTGAGGTACATGTGGTGCCCCCAAACGATGAAGCTGAGGAAGCCGATCGCCAGGATGGAACCGATCATGGCGCGGTAGCCGAAGATGGGCTTGCGGGCGTTGGTGGCGATCACCTCGGAGGTGATGCCGAGCGCGGGCAGCAGCACGATGTACACCTCGGGGTGGCCCAGGAACCAGAACAGGTGCTGGAACAGGATGGGGCTGCCGCCGGTCTGATCGAGCGCCTCACCACCGATGTGGATCTCGCTGAGGTAGAAGCTCGTGCCGAGGCTGCGGTCGAGCAGCAACAGCAGGGCTGCGCTCAGCAGCACGGGGAAGCTCAGGATGCCCAGCACGGCGGTGATGAAGAAGGCCCAGATGGTAAGGGGCATGCGCGTCATCTTCATCCCCTTGGTGCGCAGGTTCAGGATGGTGACCACGTAGTTGAGGCCGCCCAACAGCGCACTGGCGATGAAAATGGCCATGCTCACGAGCCAGAGCGTCATGCCGGTGCCCGAGCCGGGGATGCTCTCCGGCAGGGCGCTCAGCGGCGGGTACACGGTCCAGCCGCTGCTGGCGGGACCGCCCTCCACGAAGAGGGAGGCGAGCATCAGCACGCTGCTGAGGAAGAAGAACCAGTAGCTGAGCATGTTGAGGAAGCCGCTCGCCATGTCGCGGGCGCCCAACTGCAGGGGGATGAGCAGGTTGCTGAAGGTGCCGGAGAGGCCGCCGGTGAGCACGAAGAACACCATGATGGTGCCGTGGATCGTGACCAGTGCGAGGTACATGTTCGGGTTCAGCACGCCGCCCGGGGCCCACTTGTCGCCCAGGAAGAAGTTGGTGAACGCAAAGCCTTCGCCCGGCCAGGCCAGCTGCAGGCGGAACAGGATGGACATGATGACCGCCACCCAGGCCATGATGATGGCCGTGATCAGGAACTGCTTGCTGATCATCTTGTGGTCCTGGGAGAAGATGTACTTGCTCACCCAGGACTCCTGGTGGTGGTGGTGGGCCGCGTGCGCCTCGTGGTGCGCGGCGTGCGTGTCGTGTGCGATGGCACCCATGGTCGGAATGCGTTGGGGGATCAGTGGGCGGATTGTACCTGAGCGGTGGCGGCGGCGGACATGGTGTCCACCACGGCTGCCGTCGTATC
The DNA here is from genome assembly GCA_044344815.1 of Flavobacteriales bacterium. GTDB lineage: Bacteria > Bacteroidota > Bacteroidia > Flavobacteriales_F > PHOS-HE28 > PHOS-HE28. The sequence goes on from JBIJCH010000159.1 coordinate 1,575, forward strand.
GGCAGGGATGGCGGGGGACGCTGCGGGAGCGGTTGCGACCGGGGCCTGGAAGGGCTTCTTCATGGCCTCTGCATACCACGCGTCGAAGGCGGTCTGCGACTCCACCACCAGCGGCATCTGCATGTTGTAGTGGCTGGCCCCGCAGATCTTGTTGCAGAGCAGCACGTAATCGAACTTGTCATCGGCGGTCACCACGCGCATGCTGTCGGTGGTGATCGTGGGTTTCATGTGGAAGCGGGTGGCCATTCCGGGCACCGCGTTCATCTGCGCGCGCAGGTGCGGGATGTAGGCGCTGTGGATCACATCACGGCTGCGGATCACGAGCTCCACGTCCTTGCGCACCGGCAGGTGGAACTCCTTGATCACCACGTCATCCGCCCCGCACTCGTAGGCGCTCTTCTGTCCTGCCTCGTTCTTCTCCCGGATGTCCTGCTCCATCATCACCTGCAGGTTGGTGATCTTGCGCATCATGCGCTTGTCGCGCTCGATCCGGTCGTTCAGGTCGGCCACCTTGTCGGCCGGCATGTAGGCGCCCTCGTTGGTGAGCTTATCCACGTTGGCGTTGATGGCCGCGGCCAGCTCGGTGAGGCGCGTCGCAATGGCCTCCCGGGTCACGATGCCCAGTGGGTTGTTGTCGTTGATCAGGCGGTAGTCGGTCACACCCAGCACGCCATCCTGGCCGGGGTAGCGGGCGGTCCAGTCGAACTGCTTGGCGTACAGCTCCACCTTGGCCGTGCCCTCGGGGCTGTAGGCGGTGATGCGGTTCCAGATGGTGAGGCCGTAGATGATGATGCCGATGAGCACGATGGCCGGAACCACGGTCCACAGCAGCTCAAGCTTGTTGTTGTGGGGGTAGTAGAAGGCAGTGCGGCCCTTGTCGTACACGTAGCGGCCGGCGAAGTAGAAGAGGAGGATGTTGGTGATGAAGAAGACAATGAACAGGACGGCCCAGTTCACGTCCAGCAGCTGGTCGGTCCACACCCCGTGCTCGCTCGCGGCCACGGGCAGCATCCTGTCCTTGTAGCGGAAGAGGAGCCACAGGAAGAATCCGAAATAGAGCACGCAGAACAGCCACATGAAACGGCCGTTCATACGGTTGTCACGGTCGGAGATGTGCTCCTCGCGCTTCCCCCGCAGGGTGGCGGTGAGCTCATAGACGCGGCTCAGGCGCACCACGGCGAGCACCCCGAGCACCAGGACCACTATGATCAGCAACTTGGTCATCGTCTGCGAAAGCTAATAACCCGCAGGGGCGGGCCGTTGTTCTTTTAGATATGATGATGGACGCTCTCCTCGAGGTAGGGGTGGTTCACCGGGGTGAGCGGGGCCTTGGTGAGGGTGTTCAGAACGGTGAGGATGAACACGCCGAGGAAGGCCAGGAAGAGGCCGACCTCCAGCAGGCCGATGTGCTCGAAATGGTCGCCCAGCGCGCCGGGGAGCACCATCTGGCACAGGTCGAGCCAGTGGCCCACGAAGATCACCGCACCCACGCCGATCAGGAAGCGCGGGTTGCGCTTGGCGTCGCGGCTCATGAGCAGCAGCATCGGCACGGCGAAGTTGATGAAGAACATGCCCCACATCAGCCAGGGGTGGTGGTCGATGCGCGCCTTGAAGTAGATCACCTCCTCGGGGATGTTGCTGTACCAGTACAGCATGAACTGGCTGAAGTAGAGGTAGGTCCACAGGAAGCTGATCGCGAACACCCACTTGCCCATGTCGTGGATGTGGCTGTTGTTCACCTGGGGCAGGTAGCCCTTGCCCTTGAGGTAGATCACCAGCACCACGCCGGTGATCATGGCGCTCACCCACATGCCGGCGAACACGTACCAGCCGAACAGGGTGCTGAACCAGTGCACATCGATGCTCATGATCCAGTCCCAGGACAGGGTGCTGCTGAACACCGCGAAGAACACCAGGAAGAGCGCGCTGCGGCGGTACACCAGCAGGTGGTGCTTCACGAGCGTCTCGCCGGTCTCATTGTCCAGCGCGAGGCTCTGCTTGCGGAACCACATGGCGGCGAACAGGAAGGTCGCCAGGTAGACCGCGGTACGGATCCAGTAGAAACCCTTCTGGAGGAAGGGCATCTTGTAGGCCACGATGGCGTCGTACTTGTCGGAGGCGGGGTCGACCACGGCGGGGTCCATCCAGCTCCACACATGGTGGAGGCCCATGCTGCCGGCGGCCAGCACCACCACCACCGCCACCGCGCCGATGGGCAGGTAGCTGAAGATGCCCTCGTACACGCGCTTCACCAGCACGCTCCAGGAGGTCTCGGTGGCGTTCTGCAGGGCGTAGAAGAACAGCGCGCCCAAGGCCACGCCGAAGAAATAGAAGCCGTTGATGAAAAGGGCCGCCCAGAAGTTCTGGTGATGGTCCGTGTGGTCGTTCATGAAGCCGAACCCGGCCAGGGCCAGGCCGAGCACCAGCATGACCATGCTGACAGTGCGGGCCCGGGAGGTGAGGGTGAAGTTCATCGCTCAGGTTCCGTGTTCGTTCACTTGAGGGGGGCCGGTGCGGTGGTATCGGCGGGCGCGGTGGCCGCGGCCGCCAGGGTGCCGCCGTTCTGCAGGTACTGCACGTAACGCGTCACCAGCCAGCGCTCCTCCTTGGTGAGCTGGCCGGAGTGGCTGCCCATGGCCACGTTCTTGCCGTACACCAGGCTGTGGAAGATCTTGCCCTCGGGCAGGTCCTTCAGAGGACCGGTGTAGCTGGGGGGCTGGGGGTAGTTGCCGTTCTTCACCACGCTGCCCTCGCCGTCGCCCTTGGCGCCGTGGCAGTGCTGGCAGAACTTCTCGTAGATCACCTTGCCCTTGTCCACGTTCTCCTGGGTCATGGGCAGCGGGCAGCGCAGGGAGGCGCCGGCCGCCTCGTAGCCCTCGGGCGTGCCGGGGAATGGGTACGGGAAGTTCAGTTGGGCCTTCTCCTGGGTGGCTGCGAAGGGGATGGTGCCGGCCACCGGAAGGCGGGCGCTCTGGGTGCTGCGCTGCTTCAACACCACGCTGTCCGGGAAATAGTAGGGGTCCTGGCCGAAGTCCACGTAGGCCTCCACGGCGGGGCTGCGGTACATGTCGGGCATGTACTCAAGGCCCGGACTGTTGGGGTCGCCGCCGCAGGAGGCCAGGGACAGGGCCGCTCCGGCAAGACCGATCAGTTGATGCAGGGTACGCATGGTGCGGCTCAGCATTGACGTTCGTTGATCTCGAACACCGGGGTCTGGCGGAGCAGGCCCGTGATGTCGTCGGCGCTGCGGCCGTGGTTGTCCTCGGTGCGCACCTCCATGATGAACTTGTCATCCGTGCTGCGCGGGTCCGGGTTCCGGGCGGGCATGCCCGGCAGGGTCTTGTTCCGGATGAGGTAGGTGATGGCCATGCCGTGGCAGGCGCACAGGATGGTGAACTCGAAGGTCACCGGGATGAAGGCCGGGATGTTCTGGTAGAACAGGTCGTTGGGCTTGCCACCGATGTTCATCGGCCAGTCGTAGATCATCATGTAGTACATGCCCAGCAGCGCCAGCGAGGTGCCGGTGATGCCGAACATGAAGGCGGCGATGCCCAGGCGGGTGCGCTTCACGCCGATGATGGGGTCGAGGCCGTGGACGGGGAAGGGGCTGAACACGTCGCGCACCTTCACGCCGGCCGTGACCAGCTTGCGCGCGGCGCCCTTCAGCACCTCGGGATCGTCGTACACGGCATAGATGACCTTGTTCGCCATGGATCTCAGTGGTGATGGGTGTGGGCCTGCTCGTTCTTGTAGCTCTCGCCGCTGGTCTTCAGGATCGACTTCAGCTCGTTGAGGGCGAGCACGGGGAAGAAGCGGGCGAAGAGGAGGTAGAGGGTGAAGAAGATGCCGATGGTGCCGATGAAGATGCCGGCATCGACCCAGGTGGGGTGGAACATGCTCCAGCTGCTGGGCAGGTAGTCGCGGTGCAGCGAGGTCACG
>JBIJCH010000204.1:0-4878 GCA_044344815.1 Flavobacteriales bacterium
TGTACAGGCTGAAGGAGACCTTTAACCGCTGACCATGCGGGCGCCCAAGGGCAAGTTCACCACCGACCTTCTTTGGAACGCCGGGGCCTTCGCCCTCAGCGCCCTCTTCGGCGTGCTGGTGAACCTGCTCATCGTGCGGTACCACGATGCGAGCGCGCTGGGTGTGTTCAACCTGGTGTACGCGATCTTCATCCTCCTCAGCCAGCTGGCGGTGGGAGGCGTTCACCTGGCCGTGCAGGCCTTCGTGCCCCGGGAGATCGCGGCCGGGCAGCGGCCCGATGCGCAGGTGACCGCCTCGCTGCTGCTCGCCACCGCCACCAGCCTGCTGGTGATGGCGCTGGCCTGGCTCTTCCGGGAGCTGCCCGGCAGGTGGTTCAACAGCCCTGGCGTTGCGGTCGCGTTCCCGATGGTGGTGCCCGGCCTGCTCTTCTTCAGCTGGAACAAGGTGCTCCTCAGCTTCCACAACGGCGCCCGGCGCATGCGCCTCTTCGCGGTCTTCCAGCTGCTGCGCTTCGCCGGGCTCTTCGCCGGTGTGCTCTGGCTCTGCGTTCACCAGGCGCCATCGGACCACATCGCCGTCACCCTGTTCTGGACGGAGGCCGCGCTCACCCTGCTGCTGCTGCCCATCTCCCTGCGCTTCTGGCGCCCCTGGTCCCATGGGGGCCTTCGCCCGGCCCTGCGCGAGAACTTCCGCTTCGGCAACCGCGCCCTGGCCGGCAACCTGCTCCTGGACGTGAACACCCGCGTGGACGTGTTCATGCTGGGGGTGTTCCTGGATGATGCCGCCGTTGGGCTCTACAGCTTCGCCGCCACTGTGGCCGAGGGCGTGCTGCAGCTGCCGGTGCTCTTCCGCAACAACATCAACCCAGTGCTCACACGCGCCTGGCATCAGGGCGGGGCATCCCTGCTGGCCCGGGTGATGGACCGCAACCGCAAGGCCTTCTTCCGGCTGCTCGCCCCGCTCGTGCTGGTCACCATCCCGCTGTTCCCCGTGGCCCTTTGGGTGCTCGGCATGCAGGAGCAGCCCATGACCGTCTGGGCCGTTTACGCGGTCCTGGCCGCCGGTATCGCGGCCACCAGCGGGGACCAGCCCTTCCTGATGCTCTTCAGCCAGCTGGGCCATCCGTGGACGCAGACCCTGTTCATCGCCGGCTTCTGCCTGGGCAACGTGCTGCTCAACCTGGCCTTGATCCCGCCTTTGGGCATCCATGGCGCTGCGCTCGCCACCGCCTTGTCCTTCGGGGTCATGGCCTGGCTATTGCGCGTGTTGGCGCGACGCACGCTCCATCTGCACGCCTGATCATGACCGGAAAGGCGGGATCACCTTTCGCACGCAACGTGCTCACCCTGATGGGGGGGACCGCCATCGCGCAGGCCATCCCGTTGCTCGCAAGCCCGGTGCTGGCACGCCTTTACACCCCGGAACAGTTCGGCGCGCTGGCCATCCTCCTGGCCGTGGCGAACCCGTTGAGCTTGCTGGTGTGCGGCCGTTACGAGCAGACGGTGGTGCTGCCGCGCGAGGACGAGAAGGCGAACGCCCTGGCCCGCCTCGGCCTGCTGTTGGCCGTGGCCGTTTCGCTGCTGCTCGCCGCGGTGATCTGGTCGCTGCGCGATGTGTTCGCCGGCTCGCTGGGTGGTGCCACGGCACTTGTTCCGCTGATGCTCTCGCCCGCGCTCTTTCTGCTCATGGGCTTCTTCCAGCCGCTGAACAACTGGCTCATCCGCAGGCAGGCCTTCCGCGCCATGGGCCTCAATAAGTTGGTGCAGACCTCCGGTATCACCCTCGTCTCCTTGGCACTGGGCCTCACCGCCTACCAGCATGGGCTTCTGGTGGGGTACATCGCCGGATGGTCGGCCTTTGTGGCGATCGGTGTGCTGCAGGTGCGGTTGAAGGGCTTCCGCTTCAGGCCCTGGGACCTGGCCGCCATGCGTGCCGCGGCCAACGAGTACCGGAGCTTTCCGCTCTACAACGCCCTGCCTGCCGTGCTGAACACGGCCACCTTGAGCGTGCCTGTGTTCCTGCTGGCTCAATCGTTCGACAAGGAGGTCACCGGCCAGTTCAACCTCTGCCGGCAGAGCATCCTGGTGCCGGTCACCTTCCTGGCATCGAGCTACATGCAGGTGTACATGCAGCGGGCGAGCGGCACCGTGAACGAGGGGCGGCCCGTACTTCCCACGCTGCTGAAGGGCCTGAGGGTCATGGGCCTGGTGGCCGCGGGCCTGGTGCTGGTGCTGGTCGCGGCCGGACCCCTGCTGTTCGGCCTGGTCTTCGGCACGCCCTGGACCACCGCAGGTGAGTACGCCCGCGTCCTGGCGCTCCCCATCGCCATGCAGCTGCTGGTGATGCCGTTCACCCCGCTTCTGCCCGCTCTGGGCCGCATCCGCGCGCAAAGCCTGTGGCAGTCGGCCTACTTCGTCGGTGTGGCGGCGATCGGCCTCTTTCCGTTCGCGCAGGCCACCAGTTACCTCATCGCCCTGGCCTTCGTGGAAACGGTGTGCTTCCTCACCCTGGGGTTCCTGGTGCTGCGCAGTGCTGATCGCCATGATGCCCAACTTGCCGCCCGGTATGGGAACACTGGTGAGCACTGACCGCGTCGGCCTCGCGCGACGCGTTGCCCTGGTGGCCGTGGCCGCATGCATGCCGCTGTGGCCCGACCTCCTTCCCGTGCTCTGCGGGCTTCTCGTGGTGTTGATGCTGCCCTGGGGCGGCGGGTGGCACCTGCGGGCCCCGCGGCTCGACAGCCTGCTCCCGTGGTGCTTCGGCTATTACCTCGTGCATGTGGCCGGCATGGCCTGGTCGGCGAACGTGAAGCACGGGGCCTTCGACCTGGAGGTGAAGCTGCTCGCCGGCCTGCTGCCCGTGGTGGTGGCGTTGAACCCGAGCCCCTGGCAGGTGGAACGCACCCTCGTGCTCCGGGCCTTCCGCTGGGTCACGGCGCTCGCCTTCCTCGTGCTCCTGTGCCGCTCGTCCGCGATCTTCCTGGCCGAGCTACTGCTCCGTGCCGAGGGTCCGGTGCCCAACACCCTGCCGTACACCAACATCTTCTTCAGCACCTACTTCTCGCCCTGGCTGCATCCGAGCTACCTCGCGTATTACGGGGTGTTCGCCCTGGCTTCCGGGACGCTGGCGCCTGAGACCCGGGGTAGTGCGCGTTGGGCCGCCGCCATCGACCGGGGCCTGGTGCCCGCCCTGCTTGTGATGGGCGTGGTGCTCACGGCGAGCAAGGCCGGCTGGCTGGGCCTGGCCTTGGTGGCGGCCCACCTGCTCGTGCACCACTGGCGTGATCCCGCTGTCAGGCGCACGCTCCTGGTGTCAACGCTCGGCGCCGTCCTGCTGCTCACCGTGCTGGTGGTCTCCTTCGGTACGGTGCGGGCCAAGTTCACGGACACCTGGCATGCGCTCCGGCATACCGCTCCCGAAGGGCACGACAGCAGCTCGGCCCGCGTGCTGGTGTGGCGTGCCGCCCTGGAGCTGGTGCGCACGGCACCCTGGGCCGGCACAGGCACGGGCGACGTGAAGGACGAGCTCGTCCGGGTCTACGGCGAACGGGCTTACGACTACCCGCTGGAACATCGTCTGAACGCGCATTCGCAGTTCATGCAGTCGGCGGTGGCGCTCGGGGTGCCCTTCGCGATCTACCTGCTCCTGGCCCTGGTCGTTCCGCTGGTCGGGGCCATCCGCGCCAGGCATCACCTGCTTGTGTCCTTCATCCTGCTCGCCCTGATGAACTGGAGCGTGGAGTCGATGCTCGAGGTGCAGGCCGGCGTGGTCTTCTTCGTGTTCTTTGCGGCGGTGCTCGACCCACCGGCCAAGCGGACCAGCCGCCCATGAGGATCATCCTGCTCACCCAGTACTTCCCGCCCGAGGTGGGCGCACCGCAGAACCGGTTGTTCGCCATGGCGAAAGGCCTGCGCGAGAAGGGCGCCGAGGTGACGGTGCTCACCGCCATGCCCAACTACCCGGACATGCGCATCCACCCCGGTTACCGCGGACGATGGAGCGTGCGGGAGGAGATGCACGGCCTTCGCGTGCATCGCGTGTGGCTGTTCGTGTCGAAGGGGCGCGGGCTGGTGTCGCGCCTGCTGAACTACTTCTCGTTCGTGTTCACCGCGCTGGTGTACGGTCTGTTCAAGCTGCGCAAGGCCGATGTGCTGCTGGTCGAGTCACCCCCGCTGTTCCTGGGCATCACGGCCATGTGGCTCGCCCGCGCCAAGGGTGCGAAGCTCGTGTTCAACGTGAGCGACCTGTGGCCCGAGAGCGCCGTGCAGCTCGGCCTGGTGACCAACAAGCTCGCTATCCGCCTGAGCGAACGGCTGGAGATGCGCTGCTACCGCCGTGCGGCGCTCATCACAGGACAGACGATGGGCATCGTGGACAACATCCGTTCCCGCCGCCCGGAGAAGACCGTGCTGTGGATACCCAATGGGGTGGACATCGACCTCATCGAAGGGGTCGATGACGCGCACCTCGCCCGGCAGCGCCAGGGGATCCCCCCCGATGCGTTCGTGCTGGCGTACACCGGGATCATCGGACATGCCCAGGGGCTGGAGGTGGTGCTGCGCGCCGCAGCCCGCCTGAAGGACCGCAGGGAGGTGCTGTTCCTGCTGGTGGGTGCCGGACCGGAACGCCCCGGACTGACGGCCCTGGCAGCGGAGCTGGGCCTGGCCAACGTGCGCTTCATCGACCCCATGCCACGGCGTGAGGTGCTGTCGCTCGTGGCGGCGTGCGATGCCGTGGTGGTGCCCCTGCGGCGGAACAAGCTCTTCGAGGGGGCCATCCCCAGCAAGATCTTCGAGGCCCTGGCCCTGGGCAGGCCGCTGCTGCTGGGGGTGGAAGGTGAGGCCAGGCGCCTCTTCATCGAGGAGGGCAACGCGGGC
>JBIJCH010000302.1:0-3526 GCA_044344815.1 Flavobacteriales bacterium
CGGATCCAAGAGCTTCTGCGGGAACGGCAGCCGCTGTGCGTACGGGTTCTGGAGCGCGCTCACGGGCGACCGGCGGCCGGTCCGGTTCTCGGCCGTGGACGGCGACCATGCCGCCGCATGGTCCGACGGGCTGGTGCGCATCGCCATGAGGGACGTGGAGCGCGTGGAGCACCTCGATGACCGCACGGACCGCATCCATACCGGGTCGCCGCACCTGCTGGTGTGGGTGGACGACCCCGCTGCGGTGGACATCATCCCCGAGGCCCGGCGCATCCGGTACAACGCTGAGTACGCCAGGTCGGGCATCAACGTCAACTTCATCCGTTCGTTGGGCGGGCGCGTGGAGATGCGCACCTACGAGCGCGGCGTGGAGGACGAGACGCTGAGCTGCGGCACGGGCGTTACGGCCGCCGCGCTCGCGGCCATGTCCCGCGGTCTGGCCGGGGCATCCTGCGAGGTGGTCACACGCGGCGGTGCTCTGCGCGTGGAGGCCGAGCGGGCGTCGGGAGCCGGTTTCATCCATGTGCACCTGGCAGGGCCGGTGCGCCACGTATTCACCGGCACCCTGGTGGAATGAAGCGCTGGAAGCTCATCCTGCTCGTGCTGGTGGTGCTGCTGCTCGTCGCCGGAGCGCTGGGCTACCGCACCTGGCGGGCCATCTTCGGGCCGGGACCCTCACTGCCCACGCCCGAGCGCGAGCTGCTGATCCCCACCGGCGCCACCTTCGACCAGGTGGTGGACAGCCTGCGGGCCGCGGGCATGGTGCGGGACGAGGCGACCTTCCGCTGGCTGGCCGGCCGGAAGCGCTACGTGGGCAAGGTGAGGCCGGGCCGCTACGTCATCCCCAGCGGAACCGGCCTGAACACGCTGCTCAACAGGCTCCGCAGCGGCGAGCAGGACCCCGTGCGCGTCACCTTCACGAACATCCGCACGCTCGAGCAGCTCGCCGGCCAGGTGGCCAGGTACATCGAGGTGGACTCCGTGACCATGCTGGACGCCCTGCGCGACCCGGCGCTGGCTCAGCGTGCCGGCCTGCGCCCCGAGACCATGATCAGCCTCTTCCTGCCGAACACCTACGAGGTATGGTGGACCGAGCGGCCGGAGGCCTTCGTGCGCCGCATGGAGAAGGAGCACAAGCGCTTCTGGAACGAGCAGCGTGCGGCCAAGGCGAAGGCCCTCGGCCTCTCGCCGGTGGAGGTGAGCACGCTGGCGAGCATCGTACAGGCCGAGACCGCCAGGCGCGATGAGGCACCCGTGATCGCCGGGGTCTACCTCAACCGGCTGCGCATCGGCATGCCGCTGCAGGCCGACCCCACGCTGAAGTTCGCGCTCGGCATCGACAGCGTGAACCGCGTGCTGGACCGTGACAAGCTGGTGGATTCGCCGTACAACACCTACACCCATGCGGGGCTGCCGCCGGGGCCCATCAACATGCCCGAGCCCGGTTTCATCGATGCGGTGCTGAACGCGCAGCGCCACGAATACCTGTACTTCTGCGCCCGCGAAACGCTCGACGGTTACAGCAACTTCGCCCGCACCTACGAGCAGCACCAGGTGAACGCCCGGCGCTACCAGCGGGCGCTCAATGCCCGCGGTATTTACCGCTGAGGTGTTGATACGTGCGCGCGCAGGGAGGGAGGCTCCCTGCGGTCCCATCTACTTTCGCGCCTGCAACAAGGAAGCAAGATGACCAAGATCAAGTTCGGCACCGACGGCTGGCGTGCCATCATCGCAGAGGAGTTCACCGTGGACAACGTGGCGCGCGTGAGCGTGGCCACCGGTGCCTGGGTGAAGCGGCGATTCCCGAAGGAGCCCTCCATCGTGGTGGGCCATGACTGCCGCTTCGCGGGCGAGCTCTTCGCCGAGACCGCCGCCAAGGTGTTCCTGTCCATGGGCATCAAGGTGCACCTCGCGCGGGGCTTCGTGAGCACCCCGATGGTATCGCTCGGCGCGTTCCAGCTGAAGGCGAACATGGGCGTGATCCTCACGGCCAGCCACAACCCGCCCGGCTACAACGGCTACAAGCTCAAGGGGCACTACGGCGGACCGCTGATCCCCGAGCACGTGCAGGAGATCGAGGACATCATCCCGGCGGTGCATGGCGTGGACCTCGCCTCCATCGACCTGCGGAAGGCTGAGTCGGACGGCATGCTGCGCATCGTGGACCTTGAGACGATGTACGTGCGGCATGTGGAGGCCAACTTCGACCTGGAGGCGATCCGCAGGAGCGGGCTGCGGCTGGGCTACGATGCCATGTACGGCGCTGGCCAGAACGTGGTCCCGCGCATCCTGCCGGAGGCCACCCTGCTCCATTGCGAGCACAACCCCTCCTTCATGGGACAGGCTCCCGAGCCCATCCACAAGAACCTGGTCGAGTTCAGCGAGCTCATCAAGAGGGGCGGCATCGATTGCGGGCTGGCCACCGATGGTGATGCCGACCGCATCGGCCTGTACAACAGCAGGGGCGAGTTCGTCGATTCGCACCACATCATCCTGCTCCTGATCCACTACCTGGTGAAGTACAAGGGCTTCAAGGGCAAGGTGGTGGTGGCGGTGAGCACCACCCCGAAGGTGGAGAAGATGTGCCGCCACTACGGCCTCGAGTACCAGGTGGTCAAGATCGGCTTCAAGTGGATCTGCGGCATCATGATCACCGATGATGTGCTGCTGGGCGGCGAGGAGAGCGGAGGCATCGCGATCAAGGGCCACATCCCCGAGCGCGACGGCATCTGGATGGGCCTCACCATCTGGGAGTTCATGGCGAAGAGCGGGAAGAAGCTCGAGGAGCTCATCGAGGAGGTGTACGCCATCGTGGGACCCTTCAGCTACGACCGCAACGACCTGCACATCAGCGAGTCCCTGAAGCAGGACGTTCTGCGGAAGTGCGCCGCCAACGAGTTCACGCGGTTCGGCGACCTTGAGGTGCGCCGGTTGGAGACCATCGACGGGTGGAAGTACCACTTCGACCGCGACCAGTGGCTGATGATCCGTGCGAGCGGAACGGAACCGGTGCTGCGCACCTACGCTGAGAGCGACACGCTGGCGAACGCGCGCAGGATCCTGGACGCCTGCAAGCAGGCCATCGGGGCCTAGCGCAGGATCACTGGGACACGGTCCAGCACGTGGCCCTGGTCATCTCCCAGGACCACCACGTAACGTCCGGCGGACAGTCCCCGGAGGTCGATGACATGCCGGCCGCCGGCCGCTCCGGCCAAGCGCACCCGTGGCCTGATCGCGCGACCGGCGGCGTCCCACACCTGTGCGGAGGTGGCCTGCGCATCATCGGCCAGCTGTATGTACAGCGGACCGTCTGTGGGGGCGGGATAAGCCGCGAGCACGGCGGAATGCCACACGGCCACGAGGCCCGAACGCGTCACGGTCCCGTCGAGATCGACCGATGCGAGCCGGTAGTAGGCGGTGCCTGAAGGGGGCGCCTGGTCGACGTACCCGTAGTCATGCTGGGTGGTGCTCCATCCGGAGGCCTCCACGCGCCCGAGGGTGGTGAAGGATTGCCCGTCGACGGTGC
>JBIJCH010000162.1:0-5486 GCA_044344815.1 Flavobacteriales bacterium
GTACAACATGCCTGCCGGTGTCACCCTGCTCGGACCCTACCCGATGGACAGCACCACGAAGGTGACCGTGTTCAACAACGACAACTCCCTCTGCCGGATCAACAGCACCGACCTGTCCTGGCCATCCGATACATGCATCGTCGACACCTGCGGTTCGGCCAACTACAGCTACTGCTGGCAGAACGCCGACACGGCCTGGTTCAGCTATGCCAGCACCCAGGGCACGCCCATCACCGTTCGGTTCCTCTCCGGTGACCTCGGCCCCCAGGACAAGATCCTCTTCTACAATGGAGCAACGCCGTTGAGCGCGGTGATCTTCTTCGGCAACAGTGGCGGCACCATGACCAACTTCGCCCTGAACTCCGCCAACGTGAACAACGTGATCACCTTCCTGGTGATGAGCGATGGCAGTGGTTCCTGCGCCGACGGTGGCTTCAACCAGCTCGAATGGGACGTGCAGTGCGGTGAAGTGGGGGTGGACGAGCTCGCAGGACAGACGTTCAACCTTTATCCGAACCCCACGGACGGCCTCGTGTACGTGAACATGAACGACCCTTCGGCGAAGCCGCTCGGCATCAATGTGTACGATGTGGCCGGACGCCTGGTGCTTGCGGTGCCGGCGAACAACCTCACCACCGGCCTCAACACCGTGGACCTGGGCGAACTGCAGAACGGTCAGTACCTCCTGCAGGTGACCACCACCCAGGAGGTGATCGCGCAGCGCGTGATGGTGGCCCGCTGATCGGCCCCGTATCGACATGAAGAGGCCCGGAGCGATCCGGGCCTCTTTCTTTCACATCCCTTCAAGGCGCATCACCCATGAAGCTGAGCATGGCCACCTGACCCGGCCCTTCGTGTGCCTGCGCCACCGACCATGGGTCCTTTCCGGAATGGACCGGACCCGCCCAGGGCGCTCGTCGCCCGGTGCGAACCGGCCGGCCTACGACGAGCCATCGGGCTCAACGCACCTCGAGCAGCACCTCATCCAGGAAGATCCAGCTGGCACCTCCCTTGCCGGGATGCCAGTCGGGGCAGGGCCCTGCGTTGTGGGCCACCACCTTGATGAACCGGGCCTTCTTGCCGATGGGAGCGCTCCACAGCTCCTTCGTCATCGCTTCCTCACTACGGCGGTCCACTCCGGCATCCAGCGTGACGCTGCTCCATTGGCGACCGTTCATGCTCCAGGCGATCTCCACCGAACCGGGGAACCAGATCCAGGAACGTTGGTCCTGCAGCATGCTCAGGCCTGCGCGCTCGAGGTCCTTCACTGCGCCCAGGTCTATGGTGGCCAGCACATCCTGGCCCTGGAAGCCCTGCCATTCGCCCGTGCGGAAGTCGGGGCCGCCGCGCAGGCCATCGACGAGCGCGCGATCGCCGCCCGCCGCATATTGGTTGGCGTAGGTGCTCTCCAGTGTGATGGAACGCGAACCATCGGTGCGTGTGAAGCGGGCGGTGACCGGTTCGTAGACCCTGCTCCAGTCCACGCTCACCGAGGCCGAGCGATGCAGCACGTCACGCTTTCCCGGCCTGCATGGTCTGGTCGCGCCATCCTCCGTGACCGTGCAGGAGCCGCAGCCGATCACCGATACCGCCAGGCTGTCGCTGAACGCCGCCGCCTCGGCCTCGATCACCGGGGCACCCGGCCGCGCACGGCAAGGTTCGGGGAGGTACGCGGCGTCCAGCACGGTGAACTGCTTGGGCCGGTAACGCTCATACGGCGCCCCCTCCTTGTCGAACACCAGGGAGCCACCGGCCATGAGCTCATTATGGCGGACATGATCGGGCACCTCGCGGATGAAGTTGGAGGGATCCCTGGGGACCGCCGGGGTGAGCATGCCGCCCACATCGCGCTTCATACGCCAGGTCTTCCCGTTCGGCAGAAGGATCGTGGCCTGCTCGAACAGGGGATGGCCCAGTTCGTAGCGGTCATCGATGCCTGGTGAGATGGGGTAGAAGCCCAGGGCGCTGAGCACGTACCACGCGCTCATCTGGCCGCAATCCTCGTTGCCGCTGAGGCCGTCGGGGGCGTCGTGGTAGAGCTCGTCGAGGATCCGCTTCACCAGGGCCCGGGTGCGGTCGGGACGGCCCACCCGGTTGTACAGATAGGCCATGTGGTGGCTGGGCTCGTTGCCATGGGCATACTGGCCGATGAGGCCCGTGATGTCGGCCTGGTCGCGACCGGTGGTGGCGCTGCGCGCGCTGAACAGCTTGTCCAGGTGCGCTTCCAGCCCCTTCGCCCCGCCGTGCAGGCGGATCAGGCCGTCCACGTCCTGCGGCACGAACAGGCTGTACTGCCAGGCGTTGGCCTCGGTGAAGTTGAAGTTGACCTCGTACGGATCGAAGCCGGGCACGAACCCGCCGTTGCGGCGGGCGCGGAAGAAGCCTGTGGCCGGGTCGTACAGGTGCTCGTGGGAACCGGACCGCGTGTAGAACGATGGCACCGTGTCACGGTCACCCGATGCGGTCACCGACGACCTGAAACGGGCGATGCAACCATCATCGTAAGCGTACTCCAGCGTCCTGCTCACGCTCTCGCTCTGGTCCTCGCTGCTGATGTAGCCCTTGCGGCGGTAGGCGTTCAGCCCGGGCTCATCCCGAAGGGCCGAGGCCTCCATGGCCTTGAGGGCGAGTGCTGCGTCGAAGCCCCGGATGCCCTTCCGGTAGGCATCGGCGATCACGCTCACGCTGTGGTAGCCGATCATGCAGTCGGTCTCGTTGCCCCAGAGCTCCCACACCGGCAGCCGGCCACCTTGCTGGTAGTGCAGCAGGAAGGTCTTGATCCAGTCCGCGGTCATGTCGGGTTCCAGGATCGTCATCAACGGATGCAGGCCCCGGAAGGTGTCCCACAGGCTGAACACCGTGTACACATTGTGGTCCGCCTGGTGCACCTGCCCATCCATGCCGCGGTACCGGCCGTCAACATCATTGAAGACATAGGGGGCGACGTAGCAGTGGTACAGGGCCGTGTAGAACACGCGCTGCTGCTCCGGGGTACCGCCTTCCACCTGCACCTTGCCAAGCTTGGCGTTCCAAGCGGCCTCGGCCTGGGACCGCACCGCATCGAAGTCCCAGCCAGGCACCTCGGCCTCCAGGTTCTTGCGGGCGCCTTCGATGCTCACGGCGCTGATCCCGACCTTGACGATGAGGGGACGGCCTTGCAGGTCTCCGAAGTTGAGAATGCCTTTCAGGTCGTTACCGCTCAAGCGCTGCACCGGAGACGGCGGTGTCCGCTGTTGGTCCGATGCAAGCATGGCGATGGCCGGAGCGCTGAACTGCATGCAGAAGAACACCTGCTGGTCCTTTGCCCAGGAGGATGACCGACGCGACCCCGTGATCTCCGTGGTGCGCAGCCCATCGGTTCCCGGTGTAACCTGCAGCTCTGCCTGGGTCACCTGGTCCCGGTGAACGAGGTCGATCACGACGTAGGCGTCCTCTTTCTGGGGGAAGGTGTACCGGTGCACACCTGCCCGGGCCGTGGCGGTGAGCTCCACATCGATCCCAGAGGTGCTTCGCCCGGTCGGCTTCTTTGGGTCAGGGATCGGACGGCTGTCCAGATGCACCTTGTAGTACCCGGCATGGGTCTCTTCGGTGGCATGTCGGAACGGGGTGCGGTAGGCTTCGGGTAGCACGGACATGACCCCGCTCATCGGCATCACCAGCACATCGCACAGGTCAGCCACGCCGGTGCCGCTCAGGTGCGTGTGGCTGAAGCCGTAGATGAGGCTGTCGCTGTAATGGTAGCCGCCGCAGCCGTCCCAGTCCATCACCCCGTCCGGCCGCGTGTCGGGGCTAAGCTGCACCAGGCCGTTGGGCACGCAGGCCCCCGGGAAGGTGTGCCCGTGGCCGCCTGTACCGATGAAGGGGTTCACCTGGCTGCGGGCGATGTCGACCTGGGCTTGCAGCATCATCGAGGCGATGCAGCCGGGCATCAGCAGGGCTGACCGCCAGGTGGGGCTGGGGAGGGGATGCGCCATGGGGGAATGGGGGTCAGTGCGGATCGTTCAACAGGGCGGCCGCGCCCAGGATGCCCGCGTCGTCCTCGGGCAGCGCGCTCACCAGGAGCTCCACGCGGCCTTGGTGCAGGAAGAGCAGGTCCCTGGCGAAGAAGGTGCGGAGGGGATCGATGAGCAGTCCGCCGTTGCGCGCGATGCCACCGAAAAGCACCACACGCTCGGGCGCGGTGATCGCCACGGCGTTCGCGAGGCCCACCGACAGCCAGCGGGCGGTGTCGCGGAAGGTCTGGATGGCCGCATCCTCCCCGCGCCGGGCCTGCTCGGCGATGGGCAGCACGCCTTCTTCCTTGAGCGGCTCGCTCGAGTCGGCCAGATCGAGGTAGGTGCGCCGCATGCCGCGGATGCTCACGTAAGCCTCAAGGCAGCCGCGGCGGCCGCAGGTGCATTCGCGCCCGTCGATCACCAGCGTGGTATGGCCCAGTTCGCCGGCGTTGCCGTGGGGACCCAGCAACAGCCGACCGTCCACGATGAGGCCGCTGCCCAGTCCGGTGCCCAGGGTCACGACCAGCAGGTCGTTGCAGCCGCGGCCGGCGCCATAACGCCATTCGCCCAAAGCGGCGGCGTTGGCGTCATTGCCCAGGGCACAGGGCACCTGCAGGCGTTCCTCGAGCATGGTCGCCAGGGGCAGATCGGCCTTCCAGGGCAGGTTGGGCGCCCTGTCGATGCTTCGGGTGAGCTGGTTCCCATTGGGCGCCCCGATGCCCACCGCCTTCAGCGGACCATGGCGGTCGGCCAGTTCGCGCAGAGCGGATGCGATCGCGTCGGCGAACACGCCGCCCACCTGTCCTCCGGCCGGGTCCTCCCCGCGCGTGAGGATGCGAACGGCGTCCACGACCCGCTCGTTGTGCACCAACCCGATCTTGGTGGAGGTGCCACCGATGTCGATGCCGGCGATCATGCGTGGCGCGCGCGATCAAGGCCGTACCAGGCGAGGTAGGCATAGCAGGCCACCGGCAGCAGGAAGGACACCTGCAGCCCTGCGGCATCGGCGATGAGGCCCTGCAGCGGGGGCAGCAATGCGCCGCCCACGATCATCATCACCAGCAGCGAGCTGCCCTGCCCGGCATGGTGGCCCAGGCCGTGTATGCCGAGGGTGAAGATGTTGCTCCAGAGGATCGAGTTGAAGAGGCCCACGGCCACCAGGGCCCACATGGCCCAAGCCCCGGTGAGCAGCACGGCGGCCACCACAAGACCGGCCGCGATCAACGCGAAGAAGGCCAGCGCCCGTGCCGGCTTCCTTCCGGCGAGCATGAAGGCCGCCATGTTGCCGAGGATGAGCACGCCCATGGGCCACAGGTGGTCGACCCCCAGACCGCCGCCCGCCGCATTGATGAGGTACAGCAGCATGAAGAGCAGGAAGGCCAGTCCCGGCATCATGAGCACCTGGCGCAGGGGCGGGAGCTTGTCGCTCAGCGCCAGGGCCCCCATGAAACGGCCCACCATCGCCCCTCCCCAGTACAGGCTGAGGTAGTT
>JBIJCH010000163.1:0-5481 GCA_044344815.1 Flavobacteriales bacterium
CGCCGGCGTGGCGGTGGACGAGCAATGGGCCATGGTGCAATCGGCCTACCAGGCCCGCGCCGACAAGAGCAAGAACCTCGTGGAGATCATCAAGGGCTCGGCCGAGTTCGAGAACACCACGCTGCGCGAGGTGGTGGAGGCCCGGGCGAAGGCCACGGGCATCACCCTCAGCGGCGATGACCTCACACCCGAGAAGCTCGCGGCCTTCGAGCAGGCCCAGTCGCAGTTCACCGGCGCGCTCTCCCGCCTGATGGCCACCATCGAGCAGTACCCGAACCTGCAGACCACCGGGGCCTTCCGTGAGTTCCAGGCCCAGTACGAGGGCATGGAGAACCGGATCAAGACCGAGCGCGACCGGTTCTCATCGGCGGTGGCGGCCTACAACCGCCTCATCGTCACCTTCCCGGGCAACCTGTTCGCCGCCCTCTTCGGCTTCAAGGAGAAGACCGGCTTCACGGCGGCACCGGGCAGCGAGAACGCCCCCGACATCAAGTTCTGACCGCGTTGCCCGCGCTCACCGCCGCCGAACTGCTGAGCCCGCAGGACCTGTTGCGCGTGCGCGACGCCGTGCGTGCAGCCGAACAGCGCACCAGCGGGGAGGTCCGGGTGCACATGGACGATGCCATCGCCGAGCACGTGCTCGACCACGCGGCATTCGTGTTCGGCGAACTGGCGATGTTCCGCACACGCGAACGCAACGGCGTGCTCATCTACGTGAGCGTGGCCGACCGCCGCATGGCCGTGATCGGTGATGCGGGCATCAACGCCGTGGTGCCACCGGGCTTCTGGGACGAGGTGCTGAACGGGCTACGCAGCGCCTTTCAGGCTGAACGGTACGCGGACGGCCTCTGCGCGGCGGTGGGCAAGGTGGGTGACAAGCTGGCCGCGTACTTCCCCCCGCGCAGCGACGACCGGAACGAACTGGCCAACGACATCAGCATCGGATGAGCCGGCTCCTTGCCATCCTGCTCCTGGTGCTGGCACCGGCGGTGCATAACGGCCTTCAGGCCGCCGAAGGGTGCCTGCCCGCGAAGCCCGACCAGGAGAATCGGCTGGTGTTCCAGTACACCACGCTGCTCGACCCCCACCAGGAGGAGCGGCTCAACAACAAGCTCACCCGCTTCGCCCGCGAGACCAGCAACCGCATCGTGGTGATCGTGGTGGACACATTGTGCGGACTGGAGCCATACGCGTTCGCCACCGCCATCATCGAGAACTGGGGCGTGGGCGACAAGGACCGTGACAACGGCGTGGTGGTGCTCGTGAAGCCCACCGGAGGTCCCGGCCAGCGGGCCACCTTCATCGGCACCGGCCGGGGCCTGGAGGGCGCGATCCCGGACGCCTACTGCAAGCGCATCGTGGATGAGCAGCTGATCCCGCGTTTCCGCGAGGGCGACTTCATCGGGGGGCTCGACAAGGCCACCGACACGCTGATGGCACTGGCGAAGGGCGAGTACGACTTCGAGAGCCGCGACAAGGCACCGGTCGTGCCCCTGCTCATCGGCCTGTTCCTCTTCGTGCTCATCATCGTGCTCTCGTGGAGGGCGAGCGTTCGCCGGTATGCGAGCGTGAACAACATCGACTTCTGGACGGCCCTGCGACTGCTGGCGGAGATGCAGCAGCGGCACCACGGTCGCTGGGGCGGGTTCACCGGTGGCGGAGGTGGATGGCGCGGTGGCGGTGGCGGCTGGGGTGGCGGTGGCGGCTTCGGCGGTTTCGGGGGCGGCAGTTCCGGCGGTGGTGGAGCGGGCGGCAGCTGGTGAACGATGAGCTACTCCAAGTGGATCGGCGGAGGCCTCGGCTGGGCGGTGGGAGGACCCATCGGCGGCCTCGTGGGCTTCGCGCTGGGCGCCCTCATCGACAGCGTGCAGGGCCCCCAGGCCGAGGTGGAGGTGGAGGACGCCTACGACCGCCACCAGCGACGGCAGCGCACGGCCCGTGGTCCCCACACCACGGGCGGTGATGTCGCCGTGAGCCTCGTGGTGCTGACGGCCGCCGTGATGAAGGCCGACGGCCGGGTAACACGGATGGAGCTCGGGCATGTGCGCGAGTTCTACGGCCGCCAGTTCGGCCCGGAGCACGCCTCGGAGCTCCTGCGGCTGCTGCGCGACGTGCTCAAGCGCGAGATCCCGTTGCGCGAGGTGTGCGAGCAGGTGCGGGTGAACATGCCCCACCCCATGCGCCTGCAGCTCATGCACTACCTCATCGCCCTGGCCAACGCCGATGGGCAAGTGGACCGGGCCGAGGAGGAGCTGTTGCACCGCATCGCCTCGTACATCGGGGTGAACGAAAAGGACCTTGGCAGCATGCACGCCATGTTCCGGCGGCCTGCGCCCGGCACGGCCTATCAGATCCTGGAGGTGGACCCGTCGGCGACCGACGAGGAGGTGAAGAAGGCCTACCGCCGCATGGTGATGAAGCACCACCCCGACAAAGTGGGGCACCTGGGGGAGGAGTTCCAGACGGCCGCCGCGGAGAAGTTCCGCAAGGTGCAGGAGGCCTACGAGCGCATCTGCAGGGATCGCGGCATCGCCTGAGCTCAGGCCAGCGCGGAGGTGATCCGCATCGGGTTGGTCAGTGTCCTGTGCACCGGGCACATGTTCGCGATCTGAAGCACCCGCTGGTGCTGTTCCTCCGTCAGGTCACCGTCCACCCGCACGTCCAGGTGGAAGGCGGTGTCCACCGTCCCGCCATCGGCCTTGCGGTCCATGGTGCAGGTCACGGCGATGCTGCGGACCGGAAGACCCTTTCGGTCCACATACATGCGTACGGTGATGGCGGTGCAGGTGGCGAGCGCGCTGCACACCAGCTCATGCGGCTTGGGACCGAGGTCCTGGCCACCCTGCTCCAGGGGCTCGTCGGCGGTGAACCGGTGCTCCCGCACCGCCACGGTGGTCGCAAAGGGCACCCCCGCGAGGGTGGCGGTCACGGCAAGGTGGGTCTCCTTCTTCATGCCACGAAGATCGTGCACCCCGTCACCGGACCGTCACCAACCGGTCACCAGCAGCCGCCGTGCGGCGTTGAGCCCGCATTTCTGCCAGGTGTGGTAGGCGTTGGCGGCGGCCTCGCGCACGGACGCATCGTCGCCCTTGGCCAGCCAGGCGTTCAGCGCCGCCTCGAGCGTGTAGGCTTCCGGTGCCATGAGGCCTGTGGTCCACAGGAGGGGGGAGGCACCGGTGGTGCGCAGGGGCTCGCGGAAGAAACGCTGGCTGATGCAGGCCAGGATGATGGTGCGGCGCAGCGCGTTGTCCGCAGGGGGCTTCACGGCGGGCGCGGCGAAGTCCATCAACCCGTCATGGCCCACATAGGCCAGCAGGTCGGCGCCACCGCCGATGCGGTGAAGGGCATTGCCATCGCTGAGGGACACGGGTGAATGACCGGCCGCATGGTCGAGGAAGGTCCCGGTGGCCTGCTCGATGTGCCGGCCGTCCCACGCATCGGCCACCAGGATCGCGCCGGTGCCGTGGTGGCGCCACACGCAGCGTTCGAGCACCTGTCCGGGCGCTGTGGCGGGCAGTTTCACCCGCTCCCATGCCTTGGACCGGTCGAACCAGGTGCGCACGCCATAGGCGGCACCCCAATACAGGTTGCGGCCAGGGTCCTGGCCATTGCCCAGGGCGGCCGGCACGGGCACGATGCCCTGGTGCACGTTGTCGCACAGGGCCACGGTCACGTGGATGGTGGGGGGCTGTGCCGTTGCGGCCAGCGGCCCCAGGGCGATCGCGGCGATGGTGGTGCGCATCGAGCGCTGGAATGCGCCGGTGCCCCCGGGGTAACGGATCAGTCGTTCGGCGGTTTCGGAGCGCTTCCCGGGATCGCGCGTTTCAGCGGCAGTTCGCGTGCGGTCTGGATCACCAGCGGCACCTGCTCCACGAGGGTCACGTTCGGGTCCAGCCCGAAGGCCTCGCGGTCGCTCAACGCCACGCTCTTCAGCGCGTAGTAGGCGTCCAGGATCACGTCGTCGCGCAGGGTGAACTCGTTCTCGATGGACATGAAGCGGTCCATGAGCACGTAGCAGATGTCCGTGTGGAAGTCGCCCTTCTGGATGGACTCGTACTTGCTCTTGAAGTCGAGCTCGTGGCAGGCGTCCATCTCCTCCAGTACGTGGCGGAAGAGCTTGTTGATGCGGGGCTGCACGCGGAATCCCAGGTCGAAGTCCACGCGGATCACCTTGTCGTCCACCAGTTCCATGATGCGGTACTGCATCGTGTACGGCTCGTCGGTGTAGTTCACATGCAGGAACCAGTAGATGTCGGCGCGCTTCACCTTGCGGGCCAGGATCGAGTCGACCACCTGTTTCTCCACGTTGATGGGCCGGTCGGCCTTGGTGAGGTACACCAGGTGGGTGGCGAACTTGGTGATGTCGCGGTCGTTGCTGAGGTCCTTCAGCTTCTGCGCGTAATCGGGCAGGTGGGCGAACTCGATGAAGCGGTTGGTGATCTTGCGGGCGTGGAACCAGATGTACATCACGCCCAGGAGGGCGGCCACGAAGAAGATCAGCCATGGCAGGCGGATCACCTTCACCACGTTGGCCACGAAGTTGGCCGACTCCAGGCCGAAGAAGATGAACATCATGCCGAACACCACCACTTTGGGCCAGCGCCGGACGTAACGGAGGTAGCCGAACATCAGGGTGGTGGTCATGAGCATGGCCACCACGATGAAGAAGCCGTAGGCGGCCTCCATCGCCCCGCTCTCGCGGAAGTAGAGCATCACGGCCACGCAGCCTGCGAACAGCAGCCAGTTCACGCTGGGGATGTAAATCTGCCCGCGGATGTCGGTGGGGAACTTCACCCGTACACGGGGCCAGAAGTTGAGGGTGATGGCCTCGTTGATGAGCGTGAAGGAGCCGCTGATCACGGCCTGGCAGGCCACCACGGCGGCGATGGTGGCGATGCCGACGCCAACGAGCAGGAACCACTGCGGCATGGCCTCATAGAAGGGGTTGCGGCCCTCGAGCAGGTGCCCATCATGCTGCATGAGCCAAGCGCCCTGGCCGGCGTAGTTCAGTACCAGGGCGGTCTTCACGAAGATCCAGCCGAGCTGGACGTTGCGCCGGCCCACGTGGCCCAGGTCGTTGTAGAGGCCCTCGGCACCTGTGGTGCACAGGAAGACCGCTCCCAGCAGCCAGAAGCCACCCGGGTAGGTGGCGAGCAGTTCGTAGGCATAGTGGGGGCTGAGGGCTGCCAGGATCTCCGGATGCTGCGCGATCTGGAACAGTCCGACGATGAGCAGCATGCTGAACCAGGTGAGCATGATGGGTCCGAAGGCCGTGCCCACCACCTTGGTGCCGAAGCGCTGGAAGATGAACAGGCCGGTGATGATGGCGATCACGATGGCCACCGTGAGGTTGTTGCCGGGAACGATGACCCCCTCGAAGGTCTTCACACCACCAAGACCTTCGATCGCGGAGGCCACCGAGATCGGTGGCGTCAGGATGCCGTCCGCCAGCAACGACGCCGCACCGATGATGGCCGGGAT